>NZ_CACZDK010000026.1:0-83557 GCF_902779965.1 Fibrobacter succinogenes
TTCGTACTCGCTCCAGTTGCCTTCGAACCACACCACCTTGGAATCGCCTTCGTAAGCGAGGATGTGCGTGGCGATGCGGTCCAGGAACCAGCGGTCATGGGAGATAATCACGGCGCAGCCTGCAAACTTGAGGATAGCCTGTTCCAAAGCCTGCAACGTTTCGATATCCAAGTCGTTCGTCGGTTCGTCGAGGAACAAAAGGTTGCCCGGCTTCTGCAAGTTCTTTGCCATGAGCACGCGATTACGTTCACCACCAGAGAGCTGCGAAAGTTTCTTCTGCTGAGCCGCACCCGTGAAGTTGAAGAGGCCGCAGTAAGCACGACCATTCATCTTGCGGTCGCCCACCAAGATTTCATCATTGCCACCCGTGATAGATTCCCAAACCGTCTTGGAATCGTCCAGGCTTTCACGGCCCTGTTCCATGCTGATGATTTCCACGGTCTCACCAATCTTGAGCGTACCGCCATCGGGCTTTTCCTGGCCCATAATCATCTTGAACAAAGTCGTCTTACCAGCACCGTTCGGACCGATAATACCCACGATACCCGAGCGCGGCAGGCTGAAGTTCAAATCGTCGAACAGCACCTTTTCACCAAAGGCCTTCTGCAAATGTTCCGCCTGGATAACGATATCGCCCAAACGCTTGCCGTTTGCAATGTGGATTTGCGCCACCTTAATTTGTTCCTTAGAATCTTCGGCCAAGAGTTCTTCGTAAGCCTTAAGACGGGCCTTGCTCTTCGCCTGGCGAGCCTTCGGACTCTGCTTGACCCATTCCTGTTCGCGAGCGAGGCGCTTCTGACGGTCAGATTCACCCTTTTCTTCGTTCTTCATGCGTTCAAGCTTTTGGTCAAGCCACTGGGCGTAATTGCCTTCCCAAGGAATGCCGCGACCGCGGTCGATTTCCAAAATCCAGTTCGTTACGTTGTCAAGGAAGTAACGGTCGTGCGTCACCAAAATCACGGAGCCCTTGTATTCGCGGAGGTGGCGTTCGAGCCAGGCGACCGTTTCAGCATCCAAGTGGTTCGTCGGTTCGTCAAGGAGCAACAAATCCGGTTCTTCGAGGAGCAAGCGGCAGAGAGCCACGCGGCGCTTTTCACCACCGGAAAGGTTTGTCACCGGCCAGTCGCCCGGCGGGCAACGGAGAGCGTCCATTGCAATTTCAATGTTGCGGTCGAGGCTCCACAAATCCTGAGCATCGATGATGTCCTGAAGCTTTGCCTGTTCGTCGAGAAGCTTGTTCATCTCGTCGTCTTCCATCGGTTCAGCAAACTTCATGGAAATTTCGTTGAAGCGGTCAAGCACGGCCTGCTTTTTCGCAACGGCCTGCATCACGTTTTCCTTGACAGTCAAGTTCGGGTCCAGCTGCGGTTCCTGCGGCAAGTAGCCTGCGGTGCGGCCCGGTTCAATCCAAGCTTCGCCCTGGAATTCCTTGTCAATACCCGCCATAATGCGGAGGAGCGTCGACTTACCGGCACCGTTCTGGCCGATAATACCAATCTTTGCGCCATAGTAGAAGCTCAAAGAAATGTCCTTCAGCACCTCTTTGTAGGCGGATAGGACTTGGTCATTTTGTACATGTAGAAAACGAATTTTTCTGCTTTATTTTCGGCCATAATTTGCTCGCTTCGCTTCGAGGTATGAGGTCGGTCGCTTCGCTCCCTTTGAGCTATGAGCGCAGACCTTCGGTCCTTTTGGGTATGAGGTTTAAAGTTTTCAGGACGAAGTCATCCTGAACGAATGTGAAGGATCCAGTTATTTTTTCCTTATTTTCGTCAATTTGAATATAGAAATATTTTTAGGCTTTCTTTGGGGGCCAACGCTTTTCAAACGCAATTCGGAAAGAAGTCAAAAACCCAGCAATCGTAAGGATACTACAGAAGCTTTTTTCAAACAAAGTTCCCCAAAACTGCTGAATAATCCCCATAAAAGCAAGCGGCAGCATCGCCACCAAAAACACCGTAAAGGCAATTCCACAAAAGCGATTAAATTTCACAGGAATAATTTTTGCACCCACAAGCGTTATAATCATGCCAATTAGGGTCACCACAATACTTGAAGCAGAAATAGAACAAGCCATTTCAAAATTTTCGGTCCGTCCACCATTCACCCACACATAAGGCAACAAACCCGCAATTACAGAAACATGGATAAGCACATTTATTCCACCAACAGCGAGATTTATCAAGCCCGCTTTTTTCAAGCCAAATACACTTACTTTATCAAAAACATTCATTTTCAAGACACCTTTTTACGAATCACAACGACATGCGTTACACAACGAAACTCTAGCCTTTACTCAAACAAATTACAAGCATCAATCACCAGCGAGGAATTCTTTGATTTTCGCCTTGACAAAAGCCAAATCAGGATTCGTGAGAATCGGAATCAGCGCATTGATTTCTTCGACAGGCTTATCCCACCATTTCCACCGGAGCATCAGCGCCGTCAATTCTTCGTCGAAACGATTGCGTATAAACTGCGCAGGATTCCCCACTACAACCGTATAAGGCTCCACATCGCTCCCGACAACCGCATTTGCACCGATGATTGCGCCATCGCCAATTTTCACCCCCGGCAAAATCACCGCATTCTGCCCGATCCACACATCGTTTCCAATCACCGTATCGCCCTTAAGTGGCAAATTTTCTTTGGCAGGAGGCTCCATATTCCAACCCTGCAATGTGTAGAACGGGAACGTCGAAACCGCATTCATCTGATGGTTCGCCCCATTCATCACGAACTCCACGCCTGCAGCAATCTGGCAGAACTTCCCGATGATTAGCTTGTCATCATTCCACGGATACAGATGCGTCACGTGGCTCACAAAATCGCTATCGGCAATGTAGGTAAAATCCCCCACGACAATCTGCAGATTTTTGAGCGTCGGCTTCACGTAAATTTCCTTGTCATAACCCGCAATCGGGTGGACAGTCATCGGATCAGGGAGTGTGTTTGGCATGGGGACCTCCGTAGGTGGGATATATGGAGAAAAGTAATAAAAAGCAAACAGACCTGTCAGCCCCGCCTCGCACAGTCATTCCAAACTTGATTGGAAGATCTTTTTTACGCACCATACACAAAACGTCATTTTATGACATTAAAGAAATATACATTAACAAAAAACAACCCAATGCAGGTCTTTATGAGCCAAGAACAGAAAACAATCCGCGTCATGGGTACAGGATTCGTCAAAACCACCCCCGACACAACGAGACTCACTTTCGAAGTGGATTCCCTGCATGACACGTACGAAAAAGCGTACGCCGAAGCCGCAATCGGGAATAAAAACCTGCGAGAAACGCTTGAGAAACTGAATATTCCGAAAGATTCGCTCAAAACCACGAACTTTTCTATAACCAAAGAAACGGAGTACAAGCACAAAGAAGACAAGTTCGTCTTTGTCGGATTCAAACTGCACCAAAATCTCGCTATCGAATTGCCGCTAGACAGCATCATCACCTCCAAAGTCATGTCCGCACTCGGCAAAGCATGGCCCGAACTCGAAGTGAACATCGCATTCATCAAAAAAGACTCGCACGATGTCAAGCTGCAAATTTTGGAATCCGCCGTCAAAGACGCTCGCGAAAAAGCCGAAATCATCGCAGCGACATTGGGGCATAAGCTCGGCGGCATTATCAGCGCAGATTACTCTAAGCGGAGCATCGACATCAACTACCATGAAGAACGGCTGGCCATATGCGACGGCGGCTTTGGCGACAAAAACTGCTCTATCGATTACACTCCCGACGATATCGAGGCCGGCGACACGATCGAAACCGTGTGGTATTTGGAGTAAAACTAACACGCGATTTCAACGGATCAACAAGTTATAAACTAAAATTTCGTGATTCTACATTAAATTCGCTAATTATAACATTTTTCCGCGATTATAACATTTTGAAATGTTATGATTGAGGGGAAATGTTAAAGAGGGTAAGACAAAGCGAAAATTTTCCAAGCGCCTAAAAAAGTCATAATTTGACATTTTTCGATTGTATATTTAGAGATGATGAAAGATTTATACGCGACAAAACGAAAAAACATGCGCTCGTTGGCAGAATACCAGCGAAAATTGTGGAAAAGTCCGCAACTCGCATACTTGTTCCTTGAAGTGACCGATTGTTGCAATTTAAAATGCAAGCATTGCGGCAGCGGCTGCCTATCCACAAACCGTAACTACTTGCCTTTTGAGACCGCCCAAAAAGTGCTGGACGAAGTCGCCAAGGAATACGATGCATCACAGATATTCATTTGCATCACAGGCGGCGAACCACTTTTGAACAAAGAACTATTCAAAATCATCGCCTATTCCAAGCATTTAAATTTTTCTTGCGGAATAACGACTAACGGAACCTTATTGTCCGAAACAGTCGGTGAAGAGTTCAAGAAAGCTGGACTGGACACAATTTCTATTAGCTTGGATGGTCTGGAAGAGACTCATAACAACTTTCGATGTTCCCCAAATGCATTCCAACAAGCGCTGACAGGTATCCGAAATGCGAAAAAAGCAGGGTTATATCCCGAAGTTGTAACCGTTGTCCACAAAAACAATTTGAAAGAACTAGATATCCTATACGAATTCCTTTGCGATGAGAAAATCGAATCATGGAAAATTGCGAACATCGAACCCATCGGCAGAGCCAGGGACAATTCATCGATGTTCCTCGACGCTCACGAATACAAAATGCTGCTCGATTTCGTTAAACAGACCCGATTTAATCCAAGCAACAACATGGAAATTAATTTAGGTTGTTCGCACTATCTCGGAATGCAATACGAGTATATGGTTCGCGATTTTTACTTTCAATGCGGAGCGGGAACTAAAATCGCAAGCGTCATGGCAAATGGCGATATCGGAGCATGTCTGGACATTGAACGGAACGATTTAACAATACAGGGAAACATTTATAAAGATTCTTTCGTAGATGTTTGGAAAAACCGGTTTGAAATTTTCCGTCAAGATAAGGCGGAATTAAATTCGCAATGCCAACAATGTAGCGAAAGGGAATTTTGCATGGGAGATTCAACCCATACCTGGAACTTCCAAAACAACGAACCCAATTACTGCGTTTTCAAAATGCTGGAGGATCATCATGGTCAAAATAAATAGAAAGCCAAAAGAATATCGTGGACGTTGCGGAAACTGCCAAGCGCCTCTGTTGAAGGGGGCCCGATATTGCGACCAATGTGGCACCAAAAGGGGCAATGGAGAATTTAAACCTTTTGAAAATACAATACGAATCCTTTACGGTCCACCCATTAAAATCATCCAGCATTGTGAAGCATGCAATCATAAATGGTTAAAAGCAGGGATTGGCGTAAAAAAATCTTCATACTGTCCCAAATGCAATTCACCCTCTATAGAAATGCTAGAATTTTCGCGTTGGCATTATGGAGAAGCCCTAGGTCACTATTTAGAAGACAACGAGCCACTGCAATTATTCACCGAAGACGAAGTGAATAAAATTCTGAGTTTGCGCGAAGAATACAAGAATTTTCAAAACCGTAACGAAGATTACAATGCAATACACAGGTTCATGAATCAAAATGGTTTCGAGGAACACGCGAAAGAATTGAAAGATACAATTTTGTCAAATCGTGAAGCGGAAAGAATAAATTTATCAAAAAAGATTTTAATGGTTGTCGGAAACGAAAACGCCTTAATAGCAGATTGCGTTTGCCCCAAATGCGAAGGTATAATAGCTTGCCAAATAAAAATTGATAAAAAAACGAAATTCCCAAAAGCGAATACACTGAAAGACGGCGAAATTTATTCACTTTCAGAGGATTATGTCAATCAAAATGCCAGTAAAGACGATTTAATGTGCTTACAGTGCGGTCATGTATTCAAAAATCCTAAAAAAGAAAAATAAGGATATACACATGGGCGAAGAAAGAAAAACAAACAAGAAATATTGTTACCACTATTCCCCCTCCCAACAAAAATGCCCATACAAGACCGATTTTGAACGAATCGCGTGGGAATGCGAAAAGCAAGTCTGCGAAGCAAAAACATCTCCGCAAGACATCTCGGAGTTTCTGCATTTTGTAGCCAACACCATGAGCAATTATGACAAAAAAATCCTTGCTCGGTACATTGCAGAATATGCCTGTTATGACTCCGACGACAGCATCATAAACGCAAAGAAATTCATTTGTGAAACCCACAAACTGCAAGATATTCTTTTCTTTGAAAAGCCGCTAGGCCAAACAATCTACGAAACCATTGATGAAGGGACCTACGTACCTGAAAGCGAAGGGACTCTTCTTTACGATGACGGAAGAATATACACAATGTTCGGGAACAGCGATAGTAAAAAACGCTCTTATGTGCTAGAAGCAACAAGCAGGCCGTTCGCAGATAAAATAAAGGCATTCATAGAAAAAAATAGGGAAGTCATTCAAAGTTTTCCTGACGAAACCACAGAAGCTCCATTTTGCGACGGAAGCTACCAATACTATAAATTTCTGAACAAAAAATGTCACGGCTATATGATGTATTGTACTGATGACGGTCAAAAAATTATTTCCTTTGCAAAAAAGATTGACGCACGTTTCCGCAAGCACGCATTTCCGATAAGCAATAGTGCAAACTTTGCCGCAGTTGTATGTTTTTGAAATACAATTATCCCCAATCAAGGTTTATTTTCGCAATAATTGAACGCATATCAAGCGACAAAATGTATAATTGAAGGTAGAGAGGCTAATATGGACGATAAACTTGAAAATTTGATAAGAAACAAAATTGCAACAGATAAAAAACTCGCTGCTAAAATAGCGTGTGAAGACTTTTGGCTTGCCAAAGGGCAAGAAGCCCTCAGAAAATATCAAGCATACTCTATAAATCCAGAGCTTCTAGATAACCTTATTGAAAAATCTTCTACCAGTGAGGGATTCCAAGAAATCAAGAATTCTCAAGACCCCGCACTTATTGAAATTAGAGAACTGATTTTCTCTATTGTCGCATATTGCGACATGAATGCCTGCGATAAAAAGAAATACAATAAATACGAAGATTACCGTGTCATTGCTAAAGCAGGCATTCGCCAAAACGACTGGTTACATCACTTTCTTACATATAAGAAAACAAGCAATGCTCCAGATTCTGTAATGAACGCCATTGAATATTTGGATCAACCTGCAACACATTTTGGAAATGTAAGTGAAAAGCATCGTAAACTGATTGCAGAAAAAATTTTCATGGTTCCTTACGAAAGAAACTCTTTTTTTGATTCCGCAAAAAAATTCTTTGAACCATTTGATATTAAATGCAATAACTCAGGCAACCTCGGTACAGTTTTTGGACATATTTTATACGATGGAGAAATATCAAAATATTGGAAAGAAAGTGATCTTTCTCTAGACGATTCTGATACCGTTCGCTACTGGGTTTACTCTCCTGGTGCAAAAGCAACCAACTGGAATAACGACAAAAAGAATGAAGTTATGTCCATCGGCTACGATAACATTGTTGACTGGAGTACTTTAAAAACTAAAGAAGAATATCGAACAGCCTTGCAGAATTTCAACCACGACACATCATCTCATAAAAACGATGTTCTCGGTTTTTGGCAATTCGTAAACGAAATGAAAATTGGCGATGTTGTTTATGCAAAAGATGGAATGTCAAAAGTTATTGGGCGCGGCATAGTCCAAGGCGATTACACCTACGATGCCAACAAAGATTCCTTTTATTGCAGTCGAAAAGTGCAATGGACACATACAAATTGCAACTACCAATTGAAAGAGGACGGAGCATTCTCTATGAAGATGCTCACCGACATCACAAAATATTCTGGTTTAAGAAACGAGCTTGAGGAATTTTTTGATAATCAGAAATCAACGCAAATCGGTGGTAAAACATCTATCGAGCCGAAACCACAAACACCATCCATTTACTCTAAAGAAAATTTCTTAAAAAAAGTCTTTATGGATGAATCAAGCTATGATTCACTTGTTGGTTTGCTAAAGAGAAAAAAGAATATTATTCTGCAAGGAGCTCCTGGAGTCGGGAAAACATTCATGGCAAAGCGCCTAGCTTACTCCATAATGGGGCAAATAGATAAATCAAGAGTAAAAATGATTCAATTCCACCAAAGTTACAGTTATGAAGATTTCATAATGGGCTACCGTCCTGATGGAAATGGATTCAAGCTAAAACGCGGTCCGTTCTATGAATTTTGTAATACAGCGGCAGAGGATTCAGAAAACAACTATTTCTTTATCATCGACGAAATAAATCGTGGAAACATCAGCAAGATTTTCGGCGAACTATTCATGCTTATCGAAAACGATAAACGTGGCCAGCAAATACGTTTGCTATACGAAGATGAATTATTCTCCGTACCTCCCAATTTATACATCATTGGTCTCATGAATACAGCAGACCGCAGCATTGCAATGATTGACTATGCTTTACGCCGTCGTTTTTCATTCTTTGAGGTTAAACCGGCATTTGATTCAGAGCAATTTGAAAGCAAGCGTGAAAATGCAGAAAATGAAAAATACGACAATCTTATTGAATGCGTAAAGAATCTCAATAAGGAAATCGCCGCCGATGATTCTCTTGGTGAAGGATTTTGCATAGGTCACAGCTACTTTTGCTTCGAAGAAAATGAAACCATTGATAATGAATGGCTCAAGTCGGTTGTTGAATATGATGTCATTCCGCTCCTGAAAGAATATTGGTTTGACGAGCCTGAAAAAGTAAAGAACTGGAGCGATAAACTCAGAGCATCGATTCAATGATTCTCGTAAAGAACATATATCACATGCTTTCGTACGCCTTTCGCTGTTTGAAGGAAGGCGCATTTAAAGCGTTATCCGATGAAACAGAATCTTTCGACAATATAGACAACCTATATGCAGAAATTCTGATTCTCGGAGTGACGGTTCAAATAAAGCGTGGATTGCTGAGGGATTATATTGATGCAACAGAATCCCTCAAATGCCCTCATGGAAAAATAGAGCTTTCGGAATCCATCAAAAACATATCTTCACAAAAAAGAGAGCTAGTATGTTCTTTTCAAGAATATACTGTAAACGCCCTGTTGAATAGAATTCTAAAACAAACATTCGCGCTTCTTTTGAAAAGCAAGGATGTATCCCATGAACGCAAGAAAAAAATTCATAAGCTACTGACCTACTTTTCTTGTGTAGAGCCGATAGATTTACGAATTGTGGATTGGAACATTCATTTTAATCGTTGCAACGCAACATACCAGATGTTGATCTACATTTGCCATTGGATATATGATGAGTGGCTCATAAACCATAATCAAGATACAGGCACAAAGCGATCTTATGAAGACGATCAAAAAATGAGCCGTCTATACGAGAAATTTGTACTTGAATATTTTCGTCGTGAACATCCGGAATTGAGTGCAAATGCACCGCATTTAAATTGGCAACTGGATGACTCAATTGATAAAATGTTGCCTATTATGAAAACAGATGTGACGCTCGAAAAAGAAAACCGAATACTGATTATTGACACCAAATACTACAATAGCATGTTGCAAAGCACCTACAATTCTAGCACCCAGCATTCACACAACATGTATCAAATCTTCACCTATGTAAAGAACTTGGCGTACGAAACTCAATCAGCCAACAAAATCGTTTCGGGGATGCTTCTTTATGCCAAAACAAATGAGGCCATTTCACCAGACCAAGACTACAAAATGAGCGGTAACAGAATCAGTGTAAAAAGTCTAGATTTGAACAAAGACTTTACTGAAATCCGTAGGCAATTAGACACAATCGCAAAGATTATATAGTAACTTAGAACTAGCAACTCAATTCTAAGTTCTACCAACTAACGACTACCTATTATTCAAATAGTTCAGCACCTTGTTCGTAAGGTCGTTTTCCTTTTTCCAGAAGAGCACGGCGCCCGTAGCACGGTCAACAACCATGTCATAGCCTTCCTGGAGCGCAATTTCGTTCACGGCCTTGCGAATCAGCTGGATAATCGGGGCACTCACCTTTTCGTTTTCGGAAATGAGTTCGCCGTTACGTCCATAAACGCGGTCGATGAATGACTTGAGTTCCGTATCCTTCTTGTTGTATTCGGCTTCAAGTTCGCGTTTCTTTTCGTCCGAAAGCATCAAGACTTGCTTATCCAAACGTTCCTTGATGGCAGCAAGTTCCTTCTGCAAAAGGTTCGCCTGCTGTTCCCACTTTGCCACTTGGCGGTCGTATTCTTCTTGAGCTTTCCTAGTACCCTTATAACCGTCAAAGATAATCTTTGAATCCACATGGGCAATGCGAAGACCATCTTCGGCAAAGCTTGCACAGGCAAAAACTACCGAAAGTAAAACTATCAACTTGCGAATCATAGCGCTCCTCCAGTCAGGTTAGAAAGACTGACCAATGACAAAGTTGAATTCCATATCGCCAACCTTGCCGTACTGCGTACCCATGCTGGAAATTTCACCCGGGTCAAGCGGCCAAGCAAAGTCGAAACCGATAATACCAAGCATCGGCACCACAACGCGGAAACCAAAACCGATATCCTTCTTAAGCTTTGTCGGATCCCATTCGCTGAGCGGATTCTTCTTCGGCTTATCGATTCTCTTTTCCGAATCAATGCGATCACCAAACACGTTACCAGCATCAAAGAAGAACGGCAAGAGGTAGAATGTCTGCGGCACAAGTCCAAGCTGAAGTTCAGCACCAATGTACTGGTAGCTACGGCCCAAGCGGCTATTACCAATAGAACCAGAGCTATAGCCACGGAGCATACCATCGTAACCAAGCACGCCACCCATTTTATACAGAGTGCGGTGTTGCAACTTGTCGCCGAAAATCACACCGTATTCGTTTGTAAGGGCAATCGTCAAACGGTCGCGGAAGAGCGGGAACCACCACTTGATAGAAAGATCAGCCTTTATGAATTCAAAGTCACTGCCAAAGTACTTATTGGCCCACTGCACATCAAGCACGTAGCGAGAACCTTCGGTCGGGAATTGCGGCAAATTCTTGTCGTCACGCTGGATGCGGAAGTTGAACGCCGATTCAATACCTGTATAAACTACATAGCTATTGGGGATATTCGGGCCCTGATCGTTCATGAGCCAGCCATAACCAATTTGACCATAGAAGTAGTCATCCGGCCACTTGAGGCGCTTACCGGCAAAGATGTTACCACCGTAGCGGGTAATGTCGTGGTCGTCATAGTCTTCCATGTTCCACCAAGAATAGCTGAGGCTTGCACCGAGCGTAATCGGCTTGTCGAGGAACCACGGTTCCGTAAAGCTAATCGTAGCGCTCTTCTTGTCGGCACCGTATTCGAGGTTCAATGCGGCTTGCTGACCATCGCCCATACAGCAGTTCGGGATGGAGATGCTAGCCGTACCGACAAAGCCATCGCTTTCGCTATAAGAAACACCCAAGCTGAACTGACCTGTACCGGCCTGCTTTTCTTGAACGGCAAAGTCGAGATCCACTTCCTGTTCGCCCACCACCTTGATATCTGGAACAACCATGTCAAAGTAGTTGAGCTGCATAATGTCGCGGAAGCTACGTTCCAAAGCAGACTGGCGGTACGTATCGCCCGGATACAAACGAACTTCGCGGCGGATGACCTTTTCGTTCGTCTTGGTATTGCCACGCACATGAACCTTATGGATCTGAGCCGGCAAGCCTTCGTTCATCTTGTAGGCGAGGTTCACGATAGAATCGTTTTCGAAAGTTCTTTCTTCGTCGAACTGGGCAAAGAGGTAGCCATCTTCGCGGTAAGAATCAAGCAAAGCCTTGCGAGAAGCTTCGTAAAGATACTGGTCAAACACGGCACCGCTATCCAAACGGAACACGTAACCAAGCATCGCATCGGTCTGGACTTCGTTACCGGTAAAGTGGAGCCCGCCCATGTAGTAACGGCGACCTTCAGTCACATCGATATGCACAATGATATCGCTAGAAGTCTTGATGTTATCGTACTTGTAGAGAGCCGGAATCAAGTCTTCGATCATGTAACGCACGAGGAGCTTACTTTCGTAAGCGGTACGCTTCTTGATTTTCAGGAGGGAATCAATCTTCGGGTTGCTCCACTTCTGGTCCTTGACCAAGTCCAGCCATTCATTGCGGGCATTTTCATAACGAATAATGTCATTCAGAATTTTCCAGGCACCTTCTTCATCCTTGACCTGCTGCACACGTCTTGTCACAGGATTTTTGTCACTGGCCTTGCGCATGTGCCTATAATAGTGCGTCACTTCCATTGTCGGCTTGCCAGCCATCTTGAAGAACGGACTCGTAGAATCGGCCAAAGCATCGTTCAATTGCGTGTAAAGCGGAGCCAAGCGTTCTCCAACCGGCACCATGCGTCCAAGGTAGAACAAGCATGAAGAATCCGGGAGATACTCGGCATGATAATCATTGAGTTCAGCATCCAAGAAGCCGAAATGGCGGAACACATTCAGCACGGTATCGCGGTCGGCTTCAAAGATGTTTTCCTTGAATTCGCCGCCCCCCCACCACTGGTTTTCCTTGGAAAGCATGTGATCGGTGATTTCTTCGACCGGCACATGATCGTTGCCTTTCACTTCGACGCCACGGATACGCACCTTGGAACCTTCGCGAATCACGAAGGTCACCTTGTTCTGGTATTCGTCCACCGGTTCTTCGCGGTAGCCCACTTCGGCAAGAAGGAAGCCTTCGGAGCGGTAATGGTCGAGCAAAGCCTGGCGAGTGCGTTCCAGTTGAGCCTTACTGTAAACCTGGCCTGCAATCATGTGGATTTTCAAACGAAGATCATCTTCGGAAACTTCGTCGCAGCCATCCAAAATAGCGGTATCGAGAGCCGGGAGTTCCTTGACCTTGAAGACCAAGTCCACATAGGAACCATCATCACCCACATAGTCCACCCATGCAGTCACATCGTCAAACAAACCGGAAGCGTAAAGCGAACTTACCGAGTTTTGCACCTTTTCTGAAAGCGTAGACGGGGAAAAGCTCTGCCCCGTACGGATGCCGACACGCCCTAAAACCGAGCGTTCGTCCATGTGATGTGTACCTTCGACACGAATCTTGTTAATCTTATTCTCAACCATGTACTTGTCGGAAATTTGCGACATGTCCAACAACTGGGCATTCGACATACCGACCAAAGCAAGAACGAATAAAAGCGAACGGGAACGCAGAATAGACCTACCTATAAAAGCAGTTTATTAAAATTTCTTGCCAAAAATACAAAAAATATACGCTCCCGCCCACTCAACATTTTTAAAAAAGGGCAATCAGCCGACAATCCATAATTCTTGTAAGTGCTGTTAGAACCGTATGGATCCTTCTGACGGAGGATGACGCGACTGAAGGGAGTCTCCTACCTATCTGACGACAGACGAAACGGAGGATGATGCGGCGCTCTTTTAAAGAGTACTTTACATTTTTTGAAAGTGTTACATAAACCATCCACAAACAAGTCGGGATGACATCATCGCCCATATATATGGGCAAGGATTGCGCCGTTTTTTTTCGCAAAGAAAAAGAAACTCTCTTTATTTAGTCGGAACGCAAGCGCATTATTTATATTTAAGTCGAAAAAATTTAACTCACACCCTCTATTGAAGGATACTATGCGATCTACAGCTTGGAACGACGAAGAAAACAAAGTCTTGCCCGAAATGGCTCTTGACTTTATGCCCGAAGAAAAATTACGCGAATTGCAGTTGCAGCGTTTGCGCGCAACCGTGAAGCTCGCCTACGAGAAGGTCCCGCTGTTCCATGAACGCATGGTCGAAAAAGGTGTCAAGCCCGAAGACATCAAGACTCTGAAGGACATCGTGAAGATTCCGTTCTCCATGAAGAAGGACCTTCGCGACACTTATCCGTACGGTCTTTTCGCTGTTGATATGAGCGAAGTCGTGCGTTTGCATGCAAGCTCCGGCACCACCGGTAAGCCGATTGTCGTCGGTTACACCAAGGAAGACATGGAAGTCTGGGCACAGGTTGTCAAGCGCGGCCTCCTCGCTTGCGGTTTCCGCAGCACGGACATTGTGCAGAACTTCTACGGCTACGGCCTCTTCACTGGCGGCCTTGGCATTCACGGCGGTTTCGAAGCACTCGGCGCCACAGTCGTGCCGATTAGCGGCGGCAATACCGAACGCCAGGTGATGCTCATGAAAGACTTTGGCGTGACCGCTGTCGGTGGCACTCCGAGTTATTTTGTCCGCATTATCGACGTTGCCGAAAAGATGGGCGTCGACATTTCCAAGCTCAACGTGAAGCGCGGTATCTTCGGTGCAGAACCGTGGAGCGATGGCATGCGCGACTACATCGAAGAAAAGACGGGCATCAAGGCTTACGACATTTACGGTCTTTCTGAAATTGTTGGCCCGGGCGTTGGTTGCGAATGCGAATGCCGCGACGGCATCCACATTTTCGAAGATCACTTCTACCCCGAAATTGTCGATCCGGAAACGCTCGAACCGCTTCCGGACGGCGAAGAAGGCGAACTCGTCATCAGCACGCTCAGCAAGCGCGCTATGCCGATTTTGCGCTACCGCACCCGCGACATCACCGCTATCGAAAAGACCAAGTGCGCCTGCGGCCGTACCATCCGCCGTATCCGCCGCATTGGCCGCCGTAGCGATGACATGATTATCATGCGCGGCGTGAACGTGTTCCCGAGCCAGATCGAAACGGCACTCCTCCGCGCCGAAAAGGCATTGCCGCACTACCAGATTGTTCTCGACACCAAGAACAACATGGACACGCTCGAAGTCAAGGTCGAAGTTTCTCGCGACATGGTGAGCGACTCCATGAGCGATATGGAACAGCTCTCCAAGAAGTTCAAGCACTCCATCGAACAGATTCTTGGCATCTCTGTGATTGTCACGCTCTGCGAACCGGATTCTCTGCCGCGCAGCGAAGGCAAGGCAAAGAGAGTTGTTGACAACAGAAAGAAGATTTAAGAAGAAAGGAGAAAAAAATGAAAATTCCACAGGTTTCCGTTTTTGTTCAGAACCGTCCGGGTCGTCTCCAGGCTGTTTGCCGTTCACTCGCTGACGCAGGCATCAACCTTCTCTCGCTCACGCTCGCCGATTCCGGCGAATTCGGCCTTATCCGCCTGATTGTGAACGACTCCGAAAAAGCTGTTGCTGTGCTCGAAAAGTCCGGCCTCAGCGCCACGATTACCGACGTTGTCGCTTGCCCTGTCGAAGACAGAGTCGGCGGGCTCGCCGATCTTTTGGACGTTCTTGGCGACTTGCAGATTGACTACATGTACGCATACCCGTCCGAATGCAAGGCTGCAACGAACATCATGATTCTTCGCTTTAGCGATACCGAAAAGGCGCTCAAGGTCTTGGAAGCAAAGAACTTCAAGACTCTCAGCACTCAAGAAATGCTCGGATAGTTGAGATTGGCGAGATTCATCGAATCCCGCCAAAGTTACTGGTTCTAATTACTAGTTAAAGAACAGCTAAACGGAACAACCGTTTAGCCGTTTTTTTTATTCAGAAAAAATGCCCGGCAGAGCCGAGCACTTACAACATTCATCTAGCTTATCTAAACACAGCGCTCAACGAGGTCACTTCGCCTGGGTTCACCTTGCGGGTCACATCGGTCACGCCATCGCTCCAGCCCGTGAACACTGCGCCAGATTTTGCCTGAGCCGTAAGCGTTACCGGCACGCCCGTGTAGAACGTCAATCTCATCGAAGACTGATCCAAAGCGAGGCCATCCACAAGAATTGTGCCCGAGCCCTGCGAGGCAAGTGTCATTTCGACAGGCGAGCCCAGCGAGAAGAACGATACCATCTGCTCACGAACCGTAGCCTGGCGCGACTGTGCAAACGACTTAATCGTCTGCAAGTTATTGCTCATCGAAGAAGCGTTGTAGTTCCAGAACTGCTGATCGCGAGTCATTTCGGATTCCACCTGAGACTGCAAATCGTTAATTCGCTTCAAAAGCCTGTCGGCAGAGAAGTTCATCGAAAGGAGCACGCTAAAGCGGTTGATAAACGCATTCTTGAAGTTTGCATTTTCAAGCAAGCGACTGATAAGAATTGTATGTTCCGAAATACCGCCATTTGCTGCAGCCATTTGCGGTTGCTGCCCGCCGAAGCCACCGCCCCAGTTGCCGCCGCCGAAGTCGCCACCCATACCAGGGAAATTCATGCCACCCATGCCCTGTGTACCGCTAGCGTTTGTCACGTAGCTAAACACGTTGCCATTCTGGGTATTGTAAGACACGCCAAAGCCAAAGTCCACATCGTACATGAACCATTTCCACTTGGTCTTCTGGCTTGCAACACGCCATTTCTTCAAGTTGTTATGCGGCCAGTCACTGTTATTCACAAACATTTCCGCCTGCATGTAATTCATGAAGTTGTCAACATCAATCTGGTCTGCAATTTTTTTATAGTTCGCATCAGAGGTCAAATTATTACTTTGTAACCAATCTATCATAGCCTTATAATCAGCGGCAGAACCGGCGGCAGCTTCATTGGTGCCGCTCGACGTGGTCGCGACGAGGTCTATATCGTTCGGGTCATAGCCGTACTTGGTTTCGTAATAATATTCATTGTTACGTTCGCGCAAGTCATGGATACCATAATACTTGCCATTGTAATACACGACAACATAACGGCCGCGCTGATAATCAACGCCGAGACCTTCCGTCATCGAAGTTCCCAAGCGGTCGCGCAAATAATCGTCACCGCTGTTGTTACCGAAGTTTCTGAACGAGAAAGCCTTGAACTTCTTGAGTTCCGGATAATCCGGGAACAAGGTGTATTTCAAGCGTTTGTCGCCATATTCTTCGCGCAAGGTAATTGCAAACGATTTCTTTTCTTTTGCACGGCTATACTGCCCTGTAATCTTGTAATCGCCCTTGATGCCAAACGCAGGCGTTTTCGGCTTACCTGGTTCAAACATTTCGACATACACGGGGAGTTCACGGTTGCTCCAGAAGTTCGCACC
Source organism: Fibrobacter succinogenes (assembly GCF_902779965.1). Lineage (NCBI taxonomy): Bacteria > Pseudomonadati > Fibrobacterota > Fibrobacteria > Fibrobacterales > Fibrobacteraceae > Fibrobacter > Fibrobacter succinogenes. The sequence continues at coordinate 16,929 of NZ_CACZDK010000026.1, forward strand.
CTTTTTCGGGTCCATCATTGCAGCGCCATTACCCGTCATGTAAAGACCGGAATCGGGGCTGAACATCGAAAGCGGATCGGTCGTCACAAAGATTGCAGCGAGCGACGGTTGCTGTTCAAAAACATAAGTACGATTGATTTCTTCACTCGGGTAAGAGCCCGTAGCATAAGTACGGCAACGCAAAACGGTTGTGGCGTTAATCGTCAACGTTGTCTGTACCACCGGAGAATTTGCAGTCGGTTCAGCACCGCCCTGTTCGCAACGCGTGCCCGTTGGGAACGTAGCCGACACCGCAGAAGAATAGAATCCAGAAGGCGGAATATTCACTTCGGCCACTTGCACTTGTTCCGTAAAGACTTCGCCAAGCGTATTGCCATAAGGCGACGGAAGAGCAAAGCCCCACTTGCCAGCGCCATCACGAGACCAAGAAGCATTCGTCGGAACAGCACCAAAACGCACAGAGTCAAGCATTGCATTTTCGGCATTTATAAAGTACAATGCACCGCCATCCTTATCGACCTTGAACGACGCATGCGGTTCGTGTCCGCGATTGCGAGCAATCACCGATGTAATCTGGATAGTCGTTGATTCGCTGCCCTGAGTTTCAGTAGCAAAAGTCATTGCCGTAATTTGATTGCGATTCAAATCCTTTGCATTGTCATCCAAACGAACGTAATACACCGACGACAAATCGCCCGTACCGCGAAGATTCTTGCCAGTCCAATTGCTAATGTTTTCGCCTTCCTTAAAGTTCACGCGAATCTTGTGATTCTTGGTAATGAACCCACGGACCACAATCTGATTAGCCTTGCTTAGTTTCGATGCGTTATTAGACTTGACCACAACGCGGGAATAAGAACCGCCCTGAGCCACCTTCATCACAGCACCGATTTGCTGAGCTCCGCCTTCGCTAAAGCAAAGAGAAGACTTGCCTTGAAGATTTTGAACATTGTTGCCAGTATTTCCACCAGCACCAGGATTACCACCCATGCCGGGCATGCCGCCGCCCCAATCACCGCCCATTCCCGGGAAGTTGAAACCGCCAGCGCTACCGGCTGCAGATTCTGAACTACAATCGGAGCCCACCAAGTTGAGGGAATCAGAAGGCAAAACATAATCCGCATAGTCCTTGCCCGAAAGGAACACCACCATGAAACTCTTGGCCGGAACAGTTACGTTTCCAAAGACCCAACGACGCGGATTTGTCAAATCATCCGTAAGAGAATAGCCCTTCAAACTCACAGGAGCATCGGACGAGTTATAGAATTCGACCCATCCCGGATCATTACCGTCATTGTCCTTGAGATTCGCATTTGTTGGAGAAATTTCAGAGAAGAAAACCGGGCTGTTCCCCAGGAACTGAGGAATCACTTCTTGAACGCTAGAACTCTGCGGAATCGCAAAAGAACTCGAGGAATTCACAATAACAGGCGATGAATTCGTCGAAACCATCTGGGATGATGACGATGCTGACACGCCCGGAATTCCAGACGAAGAAATGCCTGGTAAAACACCAGCCGAACTCGAAAGCCCAAGTCCAAAACCTGAATTAGCATCGGAGCTAACTTCACCAGCATCAGGTCCCATCGGGCTCAAATTTGAATCGTTCGAGTCTCCACATGCGGAGAGCATCAAGCCAAAACCAATCCCACAAAGCGCTATTTTCGAAAAATGATTCATTTCGATTCCCTTGATTTTTTTAGCGATACACCACAATCCAATCCATTGCTTAATTATACATTGATGAACAAAGCACGTCATTCTTTTTTTAGATACGCGTTGTAAAAGGATTGAGCATTTGACAACACAGAAAAAAGCGGAACAAGACGTTCCATTTTACTAAATTTTGTGAAAATTTTTCGTTGCACAAAAAGGAAATTTCATGAATTTCAGCGATTTTAGTAAGGCGAGTCAACAGTTCAATCAGTTCAGCCCCGAAATGAAAGAGCAAATGATGAAAATGGCAAAAGCTCGCATTAAAGAAAAGTTACTCAAGTGGCTCGCCACGCCGACATTCGTCGTGATTGGAATCACACTCGGAGCCGTCATCGGTGCACTCACAGCATGCTTCGGCGACATCAGCGACAGACTCTCTGCAATTCGTGACGCAAACCCGTTATACTTTATCCCGGCACTCGCGCTTGGCGGAGCTGCAATCGCATTCGCGTACAAGAAATGGGGACGCTGGACGGAACGCGGCATGGACCAAGTCTTTGCCGTCGGCCTCAACAAAGAAACGGACTTTCCGCTGGTCGCCATCCCCATGGCAGCCGTGAGCACTTGGATTACGCAACTCTTTGGCGGAAGCGCAGGCCGCGAAGGCGCCGCCATGCAAATCGGCTCTGCACTTTCGTACAACATAAGTAAAAAGTTACCATTCGAAAACGCAGCGCACATCATGCTCGTCACAGGCATGGCCGCTGGCTTCGCCGGAATTTTCCAAGCCCCCATGGCTGCGACCGCATTCGCATTAGAAGTTCTGTTAGTTGGACATTTGGAACTTTCCGCATTGTTCCCCGCTGCAGCCGCAGCATTTACCGCCTGCAAAGTTTCGAGCAAGCTCGGATTCCACAAGTTCAGCGTTGACTTGAGTTCGCTTCTTGATGCGAGCGGATTTTCAGCAAACATTTTCACGAACGAAGGTGCGCTCGACGGCAAGTTCCTCGTGAAGCTCGCGCTGATGGGCGTGCTCTTCGGAATTGTCGGTGGCGGTTTTGCAAAGCTCCTCGGACTCTCGCAAAACTTTTTCGCAAAGAAGTTTCCGAACAACATAAAAAGAATCGCAATTATGGGCGTTGGGATAAGCGCTTTGCTGCTCGTATTTTTCCAGGGACGTTACGCCGGACTTGGAACAAACTTGTTGGACATGTGTTTTGGAATCACCGGAAATGCAGACTTGATTGGGGATGCCGCGAATGTTGTAGGAACAGCCGATGCTGTTGGAACTGCCGCCGGGAATGCTACGGGGAGTGCCGCCGGAACCGCCGACTTAATTGGGAACGTCACCGGGTATGATTGGGTTATAAAATTCGCGCTCACGATACTCACACTCTCCGCCGGATTCGTAGGCGGTGTCGTGACCCCGCTTTTCGCCATCGGCGCTACGTTTGGCGTATTCGTTGCGGGAATGTTCGGAATGCCCGTTGCACTCGCCGCAGCACTCGGCCTTGCCGCCGTTTTCGCGAGCGCAAGCAACACGCTTTGGGCGCCCATCCTCATCGCAGGCGAAATCTTCGGATTCGATTGCCTCCCCGCATTTTTCATCGTCTGCACGGTCGCCTACATCTGCAATGGCGGACAATCGATTTATAAGCAGAAGAAGATTAGGATAAAGATTTAAAAAGCGAAGTCTTTTCATTACAAAAAGTCGTCCGCACAGCGGGCGACTTTTTTGCTTATCAAATCCGATTAAGCATTCTTCACAACTGTGTACTTTTCTATGTACTTTTCTGTGAACTTTTCTGTGTACTAGCATTAAAATTGGCATTTTCACCAATTAAAGTTCTTTTATCGAGCGAAGAAGTTTTCGTGTTTTTGGCAGTTTCCTTTAGCATAGCAATGATGTTGTGATACGCTTCCGTGTATTCAATTTGCATAATCGTAGTGATTTTATTGCCAGCATCTTTACTCGATGCCCCGCAGTGAAATAATTTCTCGCTTTTTAATCCATAATCCAAGAAAATATAGCGGTCGTGAAATTTTCCGTTCGTTTCATACACATTTAACGAGATGTCGGGGCGTACCTTTAAGAAATCCTTCTGCATCCGATCCGTTAACGTTTCAAAGCCACATTCATCACTATAAATCGTTACAGCTACTCCCTTGGCAATTTCACGCAACAAGTCCAGAGTCTTCACGCCAATGTAATCATCGACAATCGTAATTGACTTTTTTGCCAAGCCATAAATCTGCATATAGGCGACATCCGCTTCCAGCTTACGCCCGTTCAAAATCAAGAAATGTTTGAAAGTGCTTGGATCAATGAAATTTTCCATAACTTTTTGAAGGTCCGACTTCATCACTGAAACATCTTCACGCGTCTCGGCAAGACCGTCACGAATCTCGGCAATATCCTTCGCATTCTGAACCGTATGGGAAGCAATTTGAGCTATACCATCAGACCCCAGCAAACTTTGATTTTCAGCAACAATGTAGTCCTTCATCTGCTTAAAAAGGCGGATAAGAGCCTTGCTTTGAGCCGTAGCACGCTCGCCCTTGAGAACCGTCATGAGCATATAAATGCCCTGCTCGGTAAATGCATAAGGTGCATACCTAACACCGCCCCAACTTGAGGTGCAATTTTTGCACCTCAAGATATCTTGCAACTCAAATTTACTCCCGTCACTTGAGGTCAATTTTTTTGACCTCAAGTTGTCTTTTGGCTCAAAATTGGCTAATTTCAAAGAATTTTGAGGTTCTAAAATCAAATTTTTTGACCTTGAAAGTTCTTCAATTTCGCTGTTTGATAACTGAAAGCGAAAATCCTCGTCAAATTTTTCAATATTATTCTTGACCTGTCGATTGAATGCTTTAGTGCTATACCCGTAAATCTCAGCCAAATCGGCATCAAGCATTACCTTGAGCCCACGAATCGTATAGATTCGAGACTTGAGCATATTCTCATCAATCAGGGAAAATTCAGACTTTGCCGAAACTTCAACTTCGCCAACACTTGTGGCAGCGGCAATAACTTTTTTCATTTTTCACTCCTTTGCGGAACAAGCAAAAAATCCGCAAATACAAATTCTACGTTTATAAAATACACAAACGTACACCATTCGTCAAGAGGTGGGATATTTTTTCTCATTCATTTTAAACTTGATCTATTATTTTGACTTTCTTTCAATTTAAAAGTTATGTTTCCATTTTTAGTTTTAGTCCACATTTCTTTTAAATTCGCATTTTACACAACCTATAAAAGGACCATTCTGTTTTTTTAAACGACCACCACATCTAGGACATGTCCATATTTCAGTATTTAGATCCATGCCGTAATCATCTTTAATTTCTTTGAAGAAACAAGACGCATTTTCATTTTTTGTTGGAGTAACAAAAATCACTTTTTTCTTTGCACGAGTCATTGCCACATAAAAAAGACGTCGTTCTTCCGCAAATGGATACCTCTCAGAATTTTCTGCAAACAACTTCATTATAGGAGCATCTTCAATTTTACTCGGAAAACCATACCTGCCGTTCTTAGTATTCAAAATGAAAACATAATCGGCCTGCAACCCCTTTGATGCATGAATCGTTAAAAAACTAATAGACAAATCCTCACGAGCAAGAATTTTATAAACTCCATCATTATTTTTCACTACAAAATCTTTCAAAAGTTTTTTCATAATTTTTTCATCATCTTTATAACGACCTAGAAAGAACACTTTACTATCACGAGGCAGTTCTAGCAATCTCCATTTCCACAATTCTTCACCCAATACATAACCATCATCTTTTAATGGCGTTCTCAATAGTTTATTAATCTGAGCAGGATTTTTCATTATAAAGCGACTACTAACTTCAATGAGGCGTTTTGGAAATCTATAAGTAGTTTCTATTTTTTTCTTTTCCGTCGGTCCCCAATACTTTTCAAATTCTAGAATGTAATTAACATCACTACCATCAAATCGATAAATGCTCTGCCAATCATCACCAACACAAAACAATCTAAAATCAGAAGAATCACGAAGTACTTTTAATAAGTTATATCTTGACTTCGACATATCCTGATATTCATCAACAATCACCATTTTGTACGGATTATTATATTTTCCATTTTTAATATAATTTATAGCTCCGTTAATCATATCGCTAAAATCTATTTGATTCGTCGTCAAGAGCATATCAACATACGCTCTATAAATCGGTTCAAACAGATGCAATAAATCGTTATTATAGATACGCTCTAATCTATTGCGATAAAGCCTGTTTTTTTCATAAAGTTTTTCAATTGACAATCCATTTGTTTTAGCCTTATTCAGCATTGATCTAAAAAGCAAAGAAATCCTTTCGAGCATCATATTACTTTCATATACACTTTTTAAGATTTCCCATATTTCTTTTGCAGAGCGCGGCTTAAACACAACCCCTTGATTAACAAGCTTTTGTTTCAAACTATCAAGAAGATTTCCTTCAAACTTTTCGAAAGCAAAGCATTCTACAAATTTGGTATTATATTCTCTATGAATTTTTCTCTTCCATGCAATCCCATCCAAATATGTTTGACATGCATTTTTCCCATTCTTTCCAGTAAAAAAATCCGCCACTCGTTTTTGCCGATTGATTCCCAAATATTCAATGTAAATATTGTATTGTGGTAAATAGAAATCAGGTTGATATTGTCGATAATTTTCGGTAGCAGTTGAAAATTTATAAGGCTTTTCATATTCATATGCAATTTGATTTTGCCATAGAAAATTAGCAATATCCATTTCGCCATAGCTCTTAACAGAAATTCCATCAATCGTTTTCGGCGGATTATCTTTTATGTATTGATCGTATTCCTCAAGGTTTTTAAAACAATCTATACTTTTTGATTTTTCTTTATCATATAGCAAAAAATCACATAATAGACTTAAATAGTCTATACTCCCCATTACCTTTTGAAGTTGTCCACTAATAAACCTATAAAGATTTTTGCCATCATATACAGCTCGTTTGCCTTCATATTTAGCAAGAACCTTATCATAACCCAAAGAATGAAAAGTACAAACATCTATCGGAACACCAATATTAGCATCAAGCTGTTTTCTCATATCCTCAACTGTTCTATTTGTAAAAGACAATACCAATATTTCGTTAGGCTTATACATTCCTTTCTTGAGCAAATACTTAACTTTTCCCACAATAGTTGTTGTTTTTCCCGTCCCTGCACCAGCAATGACTAGTTGATTACGAGCATCAGAAACAACGCACTGCAATTGTTGGTCATCTAAACAGAATCCATTGATGTTGCCAATTACTTTTTTAGCATCAGCTATACGAATAGCAACGACATTATCGTTATGAGATTTCTGCCGTTGAAACAACGATTTTAGCAACAAAAAGAACTGTTCCCAAGATTCCTTGTAAGACGAATAAAATGATATTTTTTCAAATATTTTTGGGGATCTTTTTTTCAGCAAATTAACAAAAGCTTGATTTTGCTTTTTCCACAAATCAATTTTTTCATCTGAAATATATTCATCAGAATTCGAAAAAATTGCATCCATACCATTTTGGCAGGTCTTTATTTTTTGAATCAAATCACAACATTCTTGTTCTAACACAACCATCTTAGTTCTTTGATGATCAACATAATCTTTTATAAAAGAAGAACACAATGTCGTTGAATTTAAATGGGATTTCATATTCAGGAATATAATTTAAAAAGAACATCTATAAACACCCTTTTCCATCAACATTTACAATAAATACAAGCCCGGGGCGTTGCGGGGCGCGGCGACTGAGCGCCCCGCTCGAAGGGGTGCGCGGATGAATCGGCTAGGTTCCGGCTCGGAGGCCGGAATGACGACGAATAAGAAGCGAGGGGACAACTGTATAAGGCGAGCGTTGCGACAGATTGCTCGCAAGCTGTCATAACCGAGCCGAACAGTTGAGACTTGAGCGTAGCGAAAGTCTAACGCTTTTCCCCTCCAATCAAAAAAAATTTCAAATTGATATTGACAAACAGCTTCTTTTTGATTTATTTTTAGTGCACAAATGTTCAAATTTCAAGACCCGCAATTTCATGCATGTTTGCGGGAAGGAGTAAATATGACTACTAGCCAAGATAGGCCGAAAAATGTTATATTGCCCGTAAGCAATATGATGTACCCATTCATGACACTTGACGATAACGCCGAAATAGTCCATTCCGAAATGGGAAAGGACGGTCGCGTCAAGGTATACATTGAGAAGCCCGACGCAAAGGATGGCTTCCACCGGGCAACATGCTACTTACCCTCCTATACATGGGAAGATATATTCGGATTTTCAGATGAGGAAATCGATCGCTATAAGAAAGTGATTGAGTCTACGGCTCATTTGATAATGGAATTTTCTCAGAAAGGCGGGTTTAGCAATGCCGCAAATCTTTAAGATCGGATCGTTTTGGGTTTATTTCTGGTCTAACGAGAATAATCCATTAGAACCAATTCACATCCATGTGTCGGAAGGCTTGCCATCTGCAAACGCAACTAAAATTTGGGTTACGAAGGCCGGGAAATGTCTCTTGGCTCATAATAATTCGCATATCAACCCACATGTTTTGCAGAACATTCTCCGAATTATCGAGGCACGTAATGAAGAGGTTGTAAAAAAATGGACGGAATTCTTTAACGAGATATCGTATTTCTGCTAAAGACATGTAAATCGCATAATATCCGCATTCACATAGAAAAGCGACGCATTCCTTCCTGCATTTTTCATCGCATTTCCCGCTACATTCCTAACCACTAACCACTAACCACCAACCACTTTTTCTACATTTGTGCCCACTATGGAAATGGAAACACGTTACAACCCGAAAATTGTAGAAGACCGTTGGCACGACCAATGGGAAAAGAATAATGATTTTGCCCCGAGCGGAAAGGGTGAACCTTTCTCCGTCGTCATTCCGCCCCCGAACGTAACCGGTGCATTGCACCTGGGTCACGCCCTGAACGACACGCTTCAGGATATCCTCGTCCGCTATCGCCGCAAGACTGGCCGCGACACGCTCTGGATTCCGGGCACGGACCACGCTGGTATCGCCACGCAGGCTGTCGTCGAAAAGAGACTTTTCCAGGACGAGCACAAGACCCGCCACGATATCGGCCGCGAAGCTCTCGTCGAACGCATCTGGAAGTGGAAGGACGAATACGAAGCCCGTATTACCAAGCAGTTGAAGAGCCTCGGTGTGAGCTGCGACTGGAGCCGCCAGCGCTTTACGCTCGACCCGGTTTGCGCAAAGGCTGTCCGCCACGCATTCTTCAACCTTTTCAAGAAGGGTCTTATCTACCGCGGTAAGCGTCTCGTGAACTGGGACACCAAGCTCCAGACCGCTGTTGCCGACGATGAAATTTATTACGAAACTGTGAAGGGGCACTTCTGGACGTTCAAGTATCCGTTGGCCGACGGTTCGGGCTTTATCCCGGTTTCGACGACGCGTCCGGAAACGATCATGGGCGATACGGCTCTCGCTGTGCACCCGAACGACGAACGCTACAAGCAGTTCATCGGCAAGATGCTCAAGGTTCCGTTCGTGAACCGCGAAATTCCGGTGATTGCAGATGCCATTCTCGTGGATATGGAATTCGGTACGGGTTCCGTGAAGGTGACTCCGGCTCATGACCCGAACGACTATGCAACGGGCCTCCGCCACAAGCTCCCGATGATCAACATCATGAACGACGACGGCAGCCTCAACGAGAACGCCGGTCCGTTCCAGGGCATGAAGGGTCAGGCCGCACGCGACGCTGTGGTGAAGGGTCTCGAAGATCTCGGCCTCCTCATCAAGGTCGAAGACCACGAAATGCAGGTGGGTCATTCCGACCGTTCCAAGACTGTGATTGAACCGTACTTGAGCGACCAGTGGTTCGTGAAGATGGACGTTCTCGCCGACAACGCCATGAAGGCTGTCACGAGCGGCGAAATCAAGATTATTCCGGAACGTTATGCGAACAAGTACCTCGACTGGCTCAAGGAAAAGCGCGACTGGTGCATCAGCCGTCAGCTCTGGTGGGGCCACCGCATTCCTATTTGGCACGCCGACGAAACGACGACCGAAGAGGACTTGAGCAAGGCATTCGCAGGCCGTAACGACATTTACTATTACAAGGCACAGAACGGCATCTGGCTCATCTGCTCCGAAGAAGAAAACCTCTCCGAAGACGCTGTTGCCTGTCACAAGATTGTACAGGAAGAAGACGTGCTTGACACGTGGTTCTCCAGTGGCCTTTGGCCGCACTCCACGATGGGCTGGCCGGAACAGACGGACACGCTCAAGAAGTACTATCCGACTTCTGTGCTCGTGACGAGCCGCGACATCATCACGCTCTGGGTCGCCCGCATGGTGCTCTTCAGCCAGGAGAACATGGGCACGGTTCCGTTCCACACGGTGTACATCCACCCGAAGATTTTGGACGGCAATGGCATGACCATGAGCAAGTCCAAGGGCAATGGCGTGGACCCGATGGATATCGAAAAGAAGTACGGCACGGACGCTCTCCGCTTCGTGATGGCAAGCCTCTGCACCGACAACCAGGACGTTCGTCTCCCGGTGAAGAAGGAAAAGCAGGAAGATGGCTCCGTCATCAACACGAGCGAAAAGTTCGAAATTGGTCGTAATTTCTCGAACAAGCTCTGGAACGCTTGCCGCTTCTTGTTCCCGCACTTGGAACAGGCAGGCGCACTTTCCAAGGAAATGCTCCCGATGGATTCTTCGATCTTCGCACTCGAAGACCGCTGGATTCTCTCTCGCTTGAACTCCACCATCCAGGACGCAACGAAGATGCTCGAAGAGTTCCACTTTGCTGAACTCGCCGGCTTCCTCTACCGCTTTGTGTGGGACGATGTCTGCTCAAGCTACTTGGAAATCAAGAAGGCCGTGATCAACAGCGAAACGCTCACCGCCGAAAAGAAGAACGCTATGGCAATCCTCAGCCACGTGCTCCGCGGCGTGATTGACCTGTTGCATCCGGTGATGCCGTTCATCACGGAAGAACTGAACGCAACGCTCTTCCCGGGTTCTGAACGCGTGATCAACAGCGCATGGCCGAAGGCTAACACAAGCCTCATCGACGCCAAGATCGAAGCCGCTTTCAACCAGGCATTCGCCGTCGTGGAAAGTGTGCGTGGCGTGCGCGGTCGCTACAACGTAAGCCCGGCTACCAAGCTCAAGGCTGTCGTGAGCGTCGACACCGCCGAAACCGAAGCTAGCGTGAAGGACTGCCAGGCAATCATCACCGAACTCGGTGGACTTGAATCGTTCTCTGTAGCTGTTAAGGCTGCAAAGCCGAAGTTCAGCGCAAGCTCCGTGGTGCCGGGTGGCGAACTCTACATCCCGCTCGAAGGTATCCTTGACCCGGCTGCAGAAATCGCACGCCTCGAAAAGGAAATCGAAAAGGCAAAGGCATTCGCCGCTTCTATCGAGAAAAAACTTTCTAACCAAAAGTTTGTCTCAGGAGCACCGGAGGCCGTTGTCAATGCTGAACGTGTAAAGTTGGCTACTCAGCAGGATATCATCGCCAAAAACGAAGCGGCATTGAAAGAACTAAAGTAGCTCTCCAATGACAAATGCGTAGGGCGAGAGTCGCGGGCAAATTTATTTGCACATGACCGAGCCCAGCATTTGGTACTTAAGCGAAGCGAAAGTACAGAAGTTCGTCAATGGCGCTCCGGAAGCTGTCGTGAACGCCGAACGCACCAAGCTCGCTACACAGAGAGAAATTATCGCCAAGGACGAAGCAGCCCTGAAGGATCTGCGATAATTTCTCAGCAAGACAAATGCGTAGGGCGAGAGTCGCGGGCAAATTTATTTGCACATGACCGAGGCCAGCATTTGGCACTTGAGCGAAGCGAAAGTGCCCATCATTGCCAAAAACGAAGCGGCATTGAAAGAACTGAAGTAGATAGCAGTTCACTTCGACTAGGCTCAGTGAACTTGAAGGTCCCTGAGCCTGCCGAAGGGCCGTAGAGTATTGCAATCCGTAAGCATTGCATTTCATCTTGTGAAACGCAAGCTCCGTCAGTGAACGGAGCTTTCTTTGTTTTCCTCAAAACGTTCATTTAGTATATTGCAATTGTTATGAGTTCTATCAAAAGAATACTATGCCTTTTATTCGTAATTACGTCAACAATACCCTTAACGGGCTGCGTAACGTTGCTCATGCTTGCAGATCAAAGGCAATCAATAACGATTGAAGCATCCGATGGCGAAAAATACGACTTTTACATAAACGAAGGCCTTGTATGTTCCTATACGGACAAATGCATATTCAAGCACAATGTGAACAGCAGATGCAACTTGATGAACATCTCCGCAAGGCGCGATTCTACAATCTACGGTTCAAAAGAATACGGTTATAAAGAAGTTCCATTCCTCATTTCGGTTCTTGATAAAAATGACGATGAAAAATACAACAGATGCCCAGAAGGATTCCTTGGAGCCGATGTTGTAGTTCCAATCAATGAGTATCTTAGCGCACGCAATAAAAGGATCCAAAGCCAGAAAAACGCCGCACGATGGGACATTTCGCCATTTGCATCAAGTTCCAGCAGCAAGACTGCTTCTAGCTCAAGCCGCCAAAAAGCAAAAAAGACTTCCGATGAAGACTACATTTCGGCATACAAGCGATATAAAACCAGCCAAACCAGCTATTAATCCGTAGTGTAAGTTTTTTAACATAAAAAAGTAATAATCGTATTCTATACGAACATAACGTGTATTATAAAGACATTTCATTAAACTTTTGTATTATATGATACGAAGTGTAGTATAATACAGAAGTGTGTTTTATATACAAAGTAATTACACAAAGTAACAAACTGTAACGCATTTGTCCAAGGTTATTTATATTCTTAGCATCAGACAATCAAACAGGAGGATACTCTGATGATAAGAACAAAAAAATTCTCTAAAGCTTCGATTTTGGGCGTAGCCGCTGTGTCAACACTCTTCACAGCATGTGACCTCATCAACGACTTCATCCCCGCAGATCCCAATCCAGGAGATCCGAAACCACAGATAAGTTCATCAAGCAATGTTGTACCAACACCGGTATCATCATCCAGCGCCATTTTGCCGGACTCTTCTAACAGCGAGCACTCTGCATTCCAGACTTGGCGCGGAACAGACGGCGATCAGCGTATCATCACAGGTGCAGACAACGGAACCGAAACTTCCGGCTACTGGTTTAGCTATGCCGATAAAGCTGACGGTGGCGAATCCAAAATCATTTGGCCTGTGGAAATAGGAGATGTATACAGCGATGAATCTCTACAGCCAGTCGTTGAACACTGCAATGGTATTTGCGGTACAGCCACCTTAAGAAAGGGTAACTTACCATACCCACCTTTTGTAGGCGTTGGATTCACAATTGCCGGAGAAACAGAATTCGGTGAACCCGCTGCCGCTGATGTTTCAAGCATGGGTGGCGTATGCGTATCTTACGCATCCGAAGTTCCTGTAGTTCTCGAAATGAGCTTTACCGATGACATTGACGCTAGACTCGGTTACGCCAATCCCATGGTCACTCTTCCCAAAGCCACCTCGGGCATAACAAAGTTCATTCCATGGTCTAACTTCAAGCAACCTTCTTGGTACACTGGAGCATTTACAATGTCTGGCGACCAAGGAGCAACGCAGCTCGCTCTTTTACGTTTCCGCTTCCAAGCTAATCAGGGTGACTACCGTTTCAACATTACAGAAGTCGGGAGCTTAGATGGTTGCACGGGCGTTCCAGCATCGCTTGACTTTACTTCCCAAGAAATTCCGCCGATTGATCCGCCAAAGCCACCAGTTCCGCAACCGAACAACTTTGAAACTTGGTTCGGCACGTCTGGTTCCGCACAAATCATTACCGGATACGACAACGGCACCGAAACCTCCGGCTACTGGTTCACCTATAGTGACAATGTTGATGGTGGCATGTCTACAATCATTTGGCCTGTGGAAATAGGCAATGAATACGATCCAGAAGCTAAGGATCCCGTTATTGAACACTGCGGCGGTCTTTGCGGAAAAGCAGTCCTCGATCAGGGTTCACTGGTATATCAGCCGTATGTAGCTGTAGGCTTCAATTTGGCAGGAGAATCGTATGACGGGGGTAAAGCTGATATAGTTGATGCCTCTGCCATGGGCGGCGTCTGCATCACATACACATCCAGTACACAACCGGTTCTCGAAATGGGCCTTGGCGAAGAAATGGACGCAGCAATCGGCTATGCCAATCCTGCCATAATACTTCCCAAGAGCATCTCAGGCACAACAAAGTTCATTCCGTGGTCTAGCTTCAAGCAGCCGTCTTGGTACAGTGGCAAAAAAACGCTTACCGGTGAAGAAGCAGCAAAGAATCTCGCAAATCTCAAATTCAAAATACAGGCACAATCAGGCGAATACGACTTCAACATTCAAGCAATCGGTCCGTACAACAGCGGAACCTGCGCACCTCAAGTTATCGCTCAGTCAAAATAAAAAAATCATAGCAATCTCCTTATGTAGAAAGTCCCGCACAGAGTGCGGGACTTTTCTGTTTAACAAAAATCCGGCCTCACATGAGGTCGGATTTTTCAATTCTCTACCGTCATTCTGAAAGGCGAAGCCTTGAAGAATCCAGTTAAAGTTCTAATGTAATTATGTTACTGGATGGGGCAAGCCCCATGACGAGATGACGGATTATTCCTTATCCTTTTCCTTGTCGTGGCATTCACTGCAATGGCACGGGCAATGATAGCAGTCACCCGTTTCGGCGTAGTCCTTGCCAGTCCAGCAGTAAGTGCAAAGGTCTTCTTCCGGGAGGCCGATAGCCTGGATCAAGTCGTCAATGCGCTGGAACGCAAGCGACGTGAGGTTCAGCTTATTGCGGATGTATTCGACCATGTCCTTGTACGGCTGGCCATTCGGATCGGTGTACTTGTCGAGATCGGCGTTTTCACCTTCCTGGTCGCGAATGTAACGGCGCGTGATGAGGTCGTATTCATTCTTGGAGCGAGAGAAGTTGATGAACTTGCACGGATAAACGAGCGGCGGGCAAGCAATACGCATGTGCGTTTCCTTGCAGCCCATCGAATAAAGTTTCTGGGCTTGCTTACCGAGCTGTGTTCCGCGAACGATGGAGTCATCGCAGAAAACGAGGCGACGGTCCTTGATGAGTTCCGGAATCGGGATGAGCTTCATCGAGGCGACATGTTCGCGCTGGCGCTGGTCCTGCGGCATAAAGGAACGTGCCCAAGTCGGAGTGTACTTCACGAACGGGCGAGCAAACTTGATGCCAGCTTCATGAGCATAACCCAAAGCGTGAGACGTGCCGGAATCCGGAATACCGCAAGCGGCATCGGCTTCGGTCGGGGTGCGCTTGGCAAGAGCAGAACCGCAACGGTAGCGAGTCATTTCAACATTGCGTCCTTCGTAACTGGAGGCCGGGTAACCGTAATACACCCAAAGGAACGAACAAATTGCCTTTTTCTTGCGCGGTTCAACAAGCGTTGTATCGCCATCCGGCGTGAGTTCAACCACTTCACCTGGACCAAGATCGCGAACGTATTCGTAACCAAGGTTCGGAAGAGCGCAGCTTTCTTGCAAGGCAATCATAGCGCCATTCTTCTTGCCGAGGATAATTGCCGTACGGCCCCACTTGTCGCGGCAAGCGTAGAAGCGGCCCTGGCTATCCATGATGAGCACGGAGCAGCTGCCCTTGACTTTGTCCTGAACGTACTTGAGACCATCGATGATGGAATCCTGAGTAGCAATAAGGGCCGACACCACTTCGGTCGGTCCTACCATTCCACTCGTCGTCGAGAACTGGAGCTGCATGCAATTGTTGCGGAAGAGTTCTTCCTTGATTTCTTCAATGTTCGTAATGAGACCAACAGTCACAATCGCGAACGTTCCCAGCTTGGAGGTCATGACGAGCGGCTGCGGATCCGTGTCGGAGATGACGCCTAAGCCAACCTTGCCGGAAAAATGTGAAAGATCGTGCTCGAACTTGCTGCGGAACGGAGTGTTCTGGATGTTGTGAATCGAGCGATGGAAAACTCCATCTGATTTCAAAACAGCCATACCGCCGCGATGGGTTCCGAGGTGAGAATGGTAGTCGGTTCCGTAAAAGAGATCACAAACGCAATCTTCTTTGGAAATAACACCACAAAAGCCGCCCATATAAGACTCCTAGATGAAAAGGATTTTTCCAGCGAAAAAATAGAAATCTTGCGCCATATGCAAAGACATCAACGCAAAAAAAATATTTCTGTAAGCTAGAAAGATGGCGGATCTAGTCCGCCATGACGTGATAGGAAAGCAACGTTTTAAAACTGTATCACTGGAGTGAACCCACACATTGTGCAACCTGTCACCCTGGAGGGGCGTGGCCCTGATAGGGTCCATCATTTTTCATGTAACAAAAATATAAATTATAGATTTCCGCTTTGGGGGCCGTATTCTATTGAACCGTCATGGCGGATGATGAGGTAGTCACAGAATTGAGGGAACCTATACGGAACATCCGTTTTTGAAAACGGATTTTGGCATTTTTCGTTAGAATTTATTGAATAATAGCAATCAAATGGAATGCCAACTTTTTTCGGTTCTTTACATCGTTCTATATGTGAATAGCCTCCATTGAGAACGGATGCTAAAAAATGTTCATCACTCACAAAAAAAAGCTTTGAAACAAGAATATCACCGTTATCACTCAGCATAAATTCATACTGAAAAGAAAAACGATAACCCCACCTATGACCACATTGAATCAGACGACCACGATATTCGCTTTCAAACCCCATTTGCAATGTCCCCACATATTTTCCTGACAAACCAATATTTTTCCATACATAATCTATAGAAGAGCCCCAAGCTCCATCATTTATATGTTTATCATAACTGATTTTAGCGACATACGATTTTTCAGATTCTCCCTTGTACCTTAGGCTCTCTTGCTGTAGCCATTTTGCAAATGAAGGATTTTTATAAATAGTTTTTTTAATTTTTTCGTACAATTTAACTTCATCTATCGGCGATTCATTAAACGACTTCGTATTAGCCGCAATTCCTACATTAGTGTGAATTAAACTTTCTATATTAGTGGAAATTAAACATCCTATTTTTTTTCCTGAAAACGCCAATCAAATCTAAAACTCAAATTTTCAAAAAACTTATCCACTTTAGGTGTTGCGTAAACCGAATAATCTTCAGCAATTACACAGCAAGGATTATCACCACCCAGCTCATAGACTGGTCGAGTTATCACATTTGTAACATTAAAAGATTTTTCAAATACAACAAATCTCGAATCTTGGCGAGCTTTGTTCAACGCATAGGAATCCCCGGCATACAACGTGGACCAAGGCTTAGTTTTAGCTAAGGGTTTGAGAATACCAACAGAAGAAGATTGTTCTTTAGCACAAACCGAGGCAGCACATACAAACAAAATAATAAATAAAATTTTTCCAAGTTTCATTCCAATTCCAGCAACATGAATTTATCCTATTCTAAAATAGAAATCTGAATTATGGCAATGTTGTAAAAGCGTGAAAAATAAATTTCACAGGCAAAGGGACTCGATTAATTTTTGCATATTCCCTGATTTCGGGCCGTATTCGATTGTGCCGTCATTGCGAATGATAAGGTAGTCACAGTATTCAGTCTTATAGTATTTTGAACGCCATTCCGTGCAACGTTTTTCTGAGACTAGAGAATGATTGCACAGAAAGTCTTCAACGTATGATAAAATTCCTTTAGAAGATTTTTGAACCTTGCATTGTTTCAATCTAATATATTTTCTTTTTTAGAATTCCATAACGATATCCTTATTTCAGGAACGAAAACATCCCCATTATCACCTAACAAGAATTCAGGTGATCCACAATGTTCAACTTTAGACCTATGTCCAACATTAGACTTACGATTCGGAGCCTTGCAAAAAGCTAACGTACCAATATATTCACTAGACATTACTACTTTATTCCAAATATTTTCGATAGGTTCATGCCAAGATTTGCCCATAATACGCACATCTTCTTGTTTTTCTATCACTGCAATATTTTCATAAACTAATAATTGATTAGACTCTTTTTCCTCTGCACGACGTTCCTTAGCATTTTTTTCCAACCATTTTTCGAAAGATGGATTCTTATGGATTGCATCCGTCATTGTCTTAAAAGATTCTACAGCATCTATTGGAGATTTCAGAAACGAACTATGTCCAAAAGTCATTTCGAATTTAAAAATTATACTTTCAAGCGGTATTTTAGCTTTGGGCGTTACATAAAAGGTAAAATACTTTCCGCCTTCTTCACAATGACTATCTAACCGTCTATCTGTTCTTACTTTTTCAATATCAAAAAAATTTTCAAAATCCTTAAATTTAGGATCGAGTCGCGCACAATCCATATCACCACGGACGCCTGGACAAATATTTAAATTTATTATGACTTTATTAGAACAAGGACCTGGCTTGTATTTAAAAGCATAAGCATTCCAAACAAGTAATAAGCAAACAACAAAACTAATTTTATTTATCATCAAAACCACCCTCATAAAAACTTACATATTCCCTGATTTCGGGCCGTATTCGATTGAACCGTCATTACGGATGATGATGTAATCGCAGAATTCAGACATATTATACTTCGAAAGAGATTCAACGCAATAATCTTTGGATATTATCGAATAATCACAGAACATGTGTTCAACGTAAGACGAAACTCTTTTGGATTTAGGTTCTCTACATTCTTGCATGCGAAAAGAAGAATAACTATCTTCCAAAACAACATCTAAAAGTTTTTTTTCGTTAGGTCTATAAATACTTGAAACAAGTACATCGCCGTCGTCACTTAACATAAAATTATAATGATCAAAAAACAAGATATCACAACTACTGCCACCACTCCACCTATTCGGTCCGCAAAATTGCATTTCCGTGCTAATTTTTAATGTTCCCATATATTCTCCAAACATCCCTACTTTTTTCCATACATTTTCATCTCTATTGAATTCAACACTAGTCACCTCATTATTTTTCAGTTGCAGATTCTTATTTTCAAGCCATTTTTCAAATGAAGGATTTTTACGAACCGCTTTATAAATTTCATTCACAAGATTAACCGCATGAAGCGGATTTTCATTTAACGTTTTAGATTCTTTTTTTAAAACAAATTCAAAAAATAATTTTCCAAACGGCATTTTTGCTTTGGGATTTGCATAAATTTTATATTTATAGCCCGTAACTGTACAAACTTTACTTACACTACCCCCCAAAAAAGATTGTCTTTTAAATTCTTCCTCACGCCCTCTCCGATCCGAAGTGCAAAAAAGAATATTTTCTTTTTGTATTTTTTCAATATCAAAAAATTTTTCAAATTCAACAAATCTCGAATCCTGGCGAACAAGCTCTAAATCATACGCACTTGGCTCAGCATGCACCAAAGCCGCACAAACAAAAACAACAAATAAAATTTTTCTATGCATGATTACAAATCCCTCGATTTCGGGCCGTATTCGATTGTACCATCATTGCGGATGATAAGGTAGTCGCAATATTCAGTCTTATAATATTTTGAACGCCATTCTGCGCAACGTTTTTCTGAGACTAGAGAATGATTGCACAGAAAGTCTTCAACGTATGATAAAATTCCTTTAGAAGATTTTTGAACCTTGCATTGTTTCAATCTTATCTTTTCTTTTTTAGAATTCCACAACCATATTTCTGGAACGAAAACGTCCCCATTATCACCCAACAAAAAATCTGGAGTTCCACAGCTTTCAACAACTTCGCAAAAATCTGGAGCTTCACAAAAAGATAACGTACCAACATATTTACCAGACATTCCTATTTTATTCCAAACATTTTCTATAGGCTCGTTCCACCAAGATTTACCCTTAACATATATCTCTTTTTGATTGTATATCTTTGCAATATTTTCATAAACTAATAATTGATGGGGCATTTTTTTCTCTACTCGTTCCCTAGCATTTCTTTCCAACCATTTTTCGAAAGATGGATTTTTATGGATAGCAGCCGCCATTGTCTTAAAAGACTCTACAACATCTAATGGAGATTTTTTAAACGAACTATCTGCAAACGCCATATTGAATTTAAAAATTATATTTTCAAACGGTATTTTAACTTTAGGCGTTACATAAAAAGTAAAACTTTCTCCGCATAAATGGCGAACTTTTTTAACATCAAAAAAATTTTCAAAATCCTTAAATTTCGGATCGAGTCGTGCACAACCCATATCGCCAAAGCCCGGACATCTAATGAGCAAACAAGGAGGACTAGGCATGGATTTACATGCAAAAGCATCCCCAAAAAGTAACAAGCAAACAACAAAACTAATTTTCTTTATCATCAAAACTACCCTTGTCAAAAATTACCACCTTCCCGATTTCGGGCCGTATTCGATTGAACCATCGTTGCGGATAATGATGTAATCATAGAAATGGTCGTACATTTCAGCTATTTCCGCCTGACGTTTAAAACCTCTAAAATAAGGTCTATCATCTTCGATATTAAGCAATTTATCACCTTCAGACTCCCAAGCCGTAGGCACAAGGACATCACCACTATCGCTCAAAGCGAATTCATAATAATCTCCATATTGCAGCGATCCAACATATCCTCCTCTCATCCCCACATTTTTCCAAGCAGCGTCTTTTGGAATAGGGCGGAAAAGGCCCAATGAATCTCGATAAGTCAAAGTCACCTCTGTGTAATTCATCAAAGAATTTTTATATCGCAACCATTTTTCAAAAGTCGGATTTTTACGAATCGCAATCAAGGTCTTTAAGAAAAGCTTGACTGATTCAATCGGGTCCTCATAAAACTTTTCATACTTTTCAAGACGGAAAACGAGCTCATTAAAAGGAGTTTCCCCTTTCAGCGATACATAAACAGAATACTCAACATCATCTTCAGTACGAGTGCGACCGACTACAGCTTTGATATTAAAGAAATCCTCAAATCGTTTAAATCTTGAGTCTTCACGGAATGTTTCAAGAATCGACTCATTGCCCACATCATCAAGCTCTTGGCGAAGGCTATCTAAAACTTTGTAATAAGCGATAAAAGGAGATGCAGTCTCTTGGTACATCTCAAGTTTTTTTTCATATTGTTCTTCTTTATACCCTAGAGGATCAAAAAATCCATAATTCAAATTATTCTGAGGATAACGCTTTATATTAGACAAATTGTGTTTAGGCAATGATAAAATACGACCATTTTTGACTACGAATTCATAATTTTTCTTTTCACATGTAAAGCCTATAGTATCACTGACAAAATCCGCAAATAACGGTTCGCTTTTCTGTCTGAAAATTCGTTTTTCAGCGGATGTATTCAAAACAATTTCTTGCGGAGGGATGCTTACCGAAACAATTCTAGGGTCTTCCCCTGTTTTTTCTGGAAATCCCTTAGGAACATGAATTGAACGCGAATACGATTTTACAAATACACTATCCAAGTAAAGCGAAGAATCGTGAATACTCCAGTACGCTGAATAACCACCACCTTTTTCAGGACCATAATACATATACATCGGAGCGTAATGCCATTCCCGAATCCAGGGTCTAAAAGGCCACTGCGAATAATGCTTGGCGATATATTCGTTAAGCGGATACGTCAAAATGCGGCATTGTTCGCCATTGAAATAGAAATGGTCCGATCCGCCTTCAAGATAAGCACGCTCAGGAACACTGAAAATAATTGCGCAAGCGGCACTCGCAAACGCAACAACAATAAGCAATAATCGTTTTATCATAATTATAAACTACAAAAAATAACAGGATAAATTTTTAGCAAATTGGAGATGCCCGCTCAAGGCGGGCATGACAAACGCAGAACGGCTCAGAAAATATTTTTTACAAATTCACTTAAAAACTTTCTTGAGGAGGCGCCACCAGTTGCCTAGTGTTCCCGGTTTTGCCATGCGATTCAGCGGAACGTCCTTGAACGGCGATTGCATATAGCGGCGCCACCATTCGTGCGCCAAGAGCACATCGTAATATTTCCATGGCTTGCCCGCACCCGTCCAATGAATCACGGACGGATCGTCAAACGCTTCGCGAACTTCTTTTGCAGAATACAGCGCCGTCATTCGCTTAGCATGCTTGATATTGCTCATGGTCACATTGTAGCGGCAAGGCACAAAACCGATTTTTCCGTAGCACACGTAATTCAGAATCAGCTGATCAGCAGGGTCGAGCGGAGCAAATTCCTTTTTGCCCACAAGCGCTAAGCACTTGCTTTCCACATCGTCTTCGCGCATGGCCTTGAGGTTCATCAAAAGCACACCGCTGTTCACGTAAAAGTCCATGCCAGGAATCCCGCTTTGCTTGAGCCAGCGATTGCGATCGCTCTTTTTGATTTGCGCCCAAACGACAGGCACGCCCGCCATGTAAACATTGTCCATCGGCGTTTCAAAAAGTTCACGCAAATCCGTACGCACCATCGTATCGGTATCGAGATACAAAACTTTATCCAAATGCGAAAGCACCGACGGAGCTTTCAAACGATAAAGCGCAGGCGTTGTCACAGAATGCACCATCCCGACTTTGCCACTGTACTGGATGGCATTATTGTCAAAATACTTAGACATGTCCACCAGCGTCACGGAACAATTCTTGCGAGAGTTTTCGCGGCACTTTAACAAACGTTCGCGATTTTCTTCGGTTACGTTGTCCGACAAAAAGCAATAAAAATCGTAGTACGATCCTTCGCTCGCCGTTTCAATGGCAGACGTCATCACAACAGCCATGGCATTCACCTGGTTATTGTCGCTCGAAAGGATTACCGGGATGTGAATTTGTTCCATAGCCATTACCAATGTTTACTTAAAAAGTTTTCCAAGCCATTCAAGCGGCTTCACGAGAATCGGTGCTTTCTTGTACAGCCAGGCGAGCGATTTTGCAAACGCGTAAGAGCGGATGATGTAAGCGCCAGCAGCACCGACCTTTCTCGTTTGGAATTCAAACGCCTCCTTGGCATGCAAAATCACGTCATCGTAATACTCGTTGATGTGAATGGACTTGTCTGCGTTCACGGTCACAGGGAGATTCTTCAAGTTCGTGTAAAAATCCTTGCGCAAAATTTTCGGCAAGAACAAGTTCATCGATTCCGGAACTTTGTGACCGCGCGTATCGATAATGCGCGAGCCGAAGAAATGCAACACCTTTGCCGTCGGCAAGAATCGGTTGCCATAAGCAAGCTGGCAATTCCAACCGCCATCCATCTTCTTCGTGATATAACCGAACTTATAGTTCGTCTCGGCAAGCGAAGCCATGTCGTACGGGAAATTCTTGGAAACGCAGTAAAGCCACAGTTCGTGCCAAGTCTTGAAGAACTCGCGGGCTTCCGGCGTATCGGCGGCAAACATCACGCCCCCGTTGAAAATTTCATCGTTCAGAATCGGCGAAAAGCCCATCATCTTGGCGTTATTCAAGACCTTCTTGCGGTTAATGGCTTTCGAAAGATTCGTATGGAAGTCGAGCACCGCGTAAATGCCACCGCGCCATTCGTCCGGAATCGAGAGGTCATCGACAATCGCGATGTCCGAATCCATGTACAAGAAGTCGCCATCGACCACATTACGCATCACCGTCTTGAGATAACGAGAGCGGAGCATCGGCGTAAACTTTTCATCAAGCGTCAAAACCTTGAGTTCATCGACAGCTTCTTTCAATGCAGCACGAGAGCCCGTGAGCGTTGCCGCTGTTTTATCGTCAGTCAAAAGCGTTACAAAGGCATTCGGGTTGTGGTCGCGAAGCGATGCAATCGCCACAAGCGTCTGCTCGCAAAAGAAATCCTTCGGGGAACTTGTCAAAACAAAAAGATACTTGACAGAAGGCATAATCATTCCTGAATACTTATAGCTTTTTTAGATTCATAGCTATTCAAGACATCATCAATCGTAATTTTTTTCTTAAAGGCTTTCACCAAAATAAGCGGCAAACGTCTAAAGAAACGCACAATGCGATGCGAGAACGGTCTCCAGCTCCCACTTGTCACGTGAATAGCAAGCGGCTTGTAGTCAACTTCATCACAACTTGGCAAAAAGATTTTGCTCGAATAGATGGTCATTCCCTCGTCCAAGTGCTGTAACTGATTTTTATAGACAAAGCCAAAACCTATTGCCGTATGGGCATAAACGCAAGGCGAAATATTGTCTATATTCAACTTGCCATTCGGCAATATGAACTTTTGATTTTCGTAATAAGACATGCACTTTTTAAGGAACGGATGATTCGCTTCGCCGCCAAAAATTGCCGCCTGCAAAGCAAGTCCCGGAATCGGAATCAAATCCTTATTCTTTTTCGTGCCATCTTCATTCAGCAATTTCCAAGACTTATTTCTCTTGAAATGTGATGTAAACTCAATATTCGTAAAATAGCGATTGTCCAAAAGCTCGTCAAAACTGCGGTACAGATAAACATCACTATCTAAATAAATTCCACCTTCCGTGGCTACTGCGTAAAGACGGATATAATCGCTTGCAAACGCCCACTTCGATTGTTCCACCGCTTCACGCACAAAGGGAACCGTGTCGATAATCTTTTGGCATTTCGCCATATCCCAATGGATAATTTCGTAATCGGGACAATGACGTTTCCAGCTTTCTATGCAAAGCTGAGCCAAATGCGGAAGTGGATCATTGGAAAGCCAAATGTAATGTATTTTCTTAGGTATCATATCTTATAATCTATTAAAAAATTCAAAGCTAATTTTTTTCCGAAGATAAATTCTTTTTTGCAAGGCCCTGTTTCCAGAAAGTCAACAGAAGCAGAAGTATTACAACTCCATAAAAGACACCTTTGGACAAAAGCGTTGCAGAAAACACCGTATTCAAAACAATATAAACAGTCACTAACGAAACAATCCAAATGCCCTGAATGATAAGACTCTTTTGATACGGCCAGTAACCCATTCGACGAAGATACGCATTCATCCAGATACACTGCAACACCTGATACGACATGCAAGAAAGAGCCGCCCCCGCAATGCCAAAGATCGGGATACAAATACGGTTCATCGTCACCGCAAATACAAGCGAAACGATGTTCATCATGAGCATAAACTTACTCTTGCCAAGCCCAGTCACCACCGCACCCGACAAGCCAAAGAAACCGTTAATCAAGTTGCCGATAATCAAAATTCCAAAAACAGCCACCGGATTTTCCTTAGTAATAAAGGACTTACCGGCAATCATCATCGTCTGTTCAGGGAACAACACAATAAAGAAGCCAATTGCCAATTGGATAATCGTCACCATAGAAACGCAATACGAAAAGACCGGTTTCAAATCCGTTTTTAAACGCTCCCTAGACATTCCCGCCACAACGGGCTGCAAAATCGGGTCATAGCTGCTGCGAATTGTTTTTAGCCCGTTCGAAACAGTGACCATCACTGCGTATATGCCAACAGCCTCAGGGCCAAGCAAAGCAAGCACCATCCACATATCCACGCGGAGCAAGAACGAAGCAATAATTTCAGTAAAACCGATAGGAATCGAAAAGTTCAACAGTTCCTTCGGCACAAATTTATTTGTAAACCACTCAATTTCGGGAAACTGTTTATTAATCAAGAAGATATAGACGAAAATACCCAGCATGTTCGAAGCAAAAAAGCCCACTGGGAGCGCCAATTTATCATCAAAACCTGTATAGTGGAGGCTAAGAGCGATAACCGGTGCCAGCGTCATCACCACAAATTCATTGATAAAAATCTTGTACTGCGGATGCCTATTGCCGTCCGAAGCGCCAGCAAACAAAAGCAATATGGTATAAGGAACAATCGAAAGTGCATACAAAGAAATTTCTATCGACGAAAGCATCGCAAGCCCGGTAGAAATACTCTGCAAGCCAAAATACGCGCCCACCCAGATAATGCTCGAAATAACAAGCGCAATCACAAACGCCAACCTGAGCGATTCAATGATTCCTTCATGAGCAGGGCGGCCACACACCTTATTTTGCGGCAAATGGCGCAGCAAGCCTTTGTCTAGACCTATCACCGAAACGCGGGCAAGCGTCAGCACCAAAAGCTGCGTTGAAACATATATACCAAAGATTTCCTTGCCAAATACACGCGCAATAACAATCGTAAGAACCGGAGCAATCACCTTGAGTCCCGTTCCCACTAACGTAATTAAGGTACTTTTCTGTAAATATTTTTTATCTGCTTGTATAGAATCCATAAGGTCAACAACAAAAAAAAGTAGAACTCCAATTTAGAAAATACTATTTAAAAAGGGAACCCGCACAAAATGCACATTCCGATGAATAGACCTAAAATTTCGACAAAATGCGTAAATAACAAAAAAATTTACTACATTATACGTCATGGTTCAATTCAGTCAAACTTCTTGGCAACACGGCTCTCTTTCCGATACGCTTGATATCATGCGCTATGCGCCAATGACCTTGTCCGTTGGGAAAAACGCCGTACTCTATTACACATTGCCAAAAAGCATTGAACCGGGCGAATTTATCCGCTACACTATCGTTGCTGGCTTCAGAAAATTAAGTTGGACCGGCATCATTGGAGCGGTCACTCCAGGCAAGACCGAAAACGTAATCGAGATTGCAGCACGCCTTGGCGAAGGCCCATTCCGCGGTTTTACCGCCAATCACAAGTTCGATTCCGTCAAGGGAATCACGACTTGCTACGACAGCATGACTTTCCAGGGATGCAAGGACTTTGCCGAAGACACGTTCTCGATTGTCATGGCAAGCGCAAGCATGGTCTACGCCATCCCCGCTAGAGAAATGGCTCGCGAACAAATTGCATTTGTAGAAGCAAAGAAAAAGACGCAGGCATTCGAAGCCTTAGACCAATCCGCAACAGCCGGATAGCATCATGTACAAGTCCCTCGAACAGGCCCTGCTGGATTTAGAAAAGGCGGGAATGCTCAAACGTGTTCACGCCGAGGTCGATCCGCATTTAGAAATGGCCGAAATCGCGAGGGAAAATTTTAGACAAGGCGGGCCGGCGCTGCTTTTTGAACATGTCAAAGGGAGCAAGTTCCGCGCAGCCTGTAACATTTTCGGAAGCGACGAACGATTCAATTTTTTGTTCCGTGACGGATTCGAGCAGACAAAAGCGGCTGTAAATTTCAAGGCAAATCCGGTCGAATTTTTTAAAAACGCGTTAAAATCGCCGAAAACGCTTTTCAAGGCCGCTCGCGCAGGGCTAGCATCGCTTCCAATGCGTTCGGGAAGCATCAAGGATTTTGAAGAATGCAGCTTGCAGGACTTGCCGCAGTTGGTCAGCTGGCCGCTAGACGGCGGAGCGTTCATCACGCTCCCGCAAGTCGCCACACGCCCAAGCGAAAGCGCAAGCATCATGCAAACGAACGTGGGCATGTACCGCATTCAAATTTCCGGGAACGAATACATTCCAAACGAAGAATGCGGACTGCATTACCAAATCAAGCGCGACATCGCCCGCCATCACCAAAAAGCCATTGAAGAAGGCCGACCGCTCAAGGTGAGCATTTTTATTGGCGGGCCTCCATCGCACACTTTTGCAGCCGTGATGCCCATGCCCGAAAACCTTTCGGAACTTTTGTTCGCAGGAATGCTCGGTAATCGCCGTTTCCGTTACTTTGAATACAATGGTTACCTTGTCTCTAGCGATGCTGATTTTTGTATTTTAGGAGAACTCGAACCCGGTTTAAAACCCGAAGGCCCCTTTGGAGACCACATCGGCTATTACTCCGGCAAACACGATTTTCCCTGCATGAGAGTCCAAAAAGTGCTCTGTAAAAAGAATGCCATTTTTCCGTTCACGGTTGTCGGGCGCCCGCCTCAAGAAGACACGCTGTTTGGGAAATTCATTCATAAAATCACGAAGCCAATGGTTCCCGCTTCGCTCCCGGGTGTTTACGGGCTCCATGCGGTCGATGATGCAGGCGTCCACCCGCTCTGCCTAGCGCTTGGTTCGGAAGCATTCCGCCCCTACGCAGGCCCAGAAGAACGCGAGCCGATGGAACTTTTAAAGACGGCTAATGCGTTGCTCGGATTCAACCAGGCAAGCCTCACCAAGTACCTGCTAATAGCAGCAAAAGAGGACGTTGAAGGGAATGCCGTTAATAAAGCAGCTAATAAAGCAGCAAATAATGCCGCAGGCCTCGATGTAAACAACGTACCCGCATTTTTTACGCACATTCTCGAACGCATCCATTTCGACCGCGATTTGCATTTCCAGACTGCAACAACCATTGACACGCTCGATTACACCGGCACAAGCCTCAACCACGGTTCCAAAGTCGTGATGGCCGCGGCAGGCTTGAAGTGCCGCGAACTCCGCAACAATCCAGAAGATTTAAAATCGCTCGAACTTCCACAGGAATTCTCAAAGGCAACAATCGTGATGCCAGGCGTTATCTTACTCGAAAGTTCCGCGACTTTCGACGCAAGCAGCAAAGCAGAACATTTCGCAAACCTCAAGGCGGCCCTCGCCCGCTGGGAATTCCGCGAAAACTACCCTTGGATTTCCATCATCGACGAAGGTGCGTTAAACGCAGACAACATATTGAGCGATTTTCTGTGGCTTACATTCACGCGTTCCGATCCGGCACAAGACATTTACGGATTAGACGAATCCATTTGCGACAAGCACTGGAAATGCAAAGCCCCATTGATTATTGATGCACGAGTCAAACCGCAGCATCAAAAACAATTGACTGTACCAGCCGAAATTAAAGCAAGAGCCAAACAAATTCTTAAAGATATTGGAGACTAATAATGCGCCAAGAACATTTACGTTGTTTTTCACCTTTACAATTAATCATTCTTGTTGCATTATGTTTTTTTGTGGCAGCCACTTATACGCACGCCTACGGAGGCGAATGCGGTACAATGCACGCTTTGGAGTTCATCAAAAATCAAAAGCAATTAAAAGACAAAGGCCAAGCAAGCGTCAAACACGAGCCCCAATACGAGGAGTCCAAAGAAAAATGCAAAGTCGAAGATTTTTACGACTCCGTCTACACTATTGAAACACTGCACTTTCAAGTGATGTATGTATTAACAGGGCCCCACGCCACCACAAAGCCATTCGCAGATAGCACCGCCGCCATTTTAGAAAGCGCATGGAACTTTTACATCAACCAACATAAAATGCACCAGCCCAAAGGCAAAAGCATTAGTTATCATTTCCAGCAAGCTGTCAAGCAAGGTTTGTACCCGGTTGAAATCGTCGACATCAATCAAATTAGAGCCGCGGACACCTTATTCGGAGACTCAGGATGCGACAAAAACTTCGCCATCACCATGCCATTTGGCAACACCTCGGAAATTTTCATGGAAAACGATTTCTACTGGACATGTTCACGCTATAACTATAACGACACCATCTTCGTTCATGGCAACACCTGCACTTATCCCAAAACAAAAAATCCGTTATTCAATCTTTCATACAATTTCAGTTATACAGATGAATGGGCAAAAGGACTTCGTGTAACAATTTTCCACGAATTCTACCATGCTATACAACTCACCTATCTCGACTTAAATGTAAATTTCTCATTTTGGTTCGAAGCCTCCGCCACAGGATTTGAAGAAATAACCAATCCAAAAATTGACGATTATATTCGTTACATACCTGAATTACTCGACAGCATGGGTGTTCCGCTGTCAGAAGATACAAGTAACTATGGAGCATCAACGCTATTCCTTTATCTATACCTGCATGTTTCTAAAGATTTGGACAGACTTATTTGGGAAAGTTATTACGCAAATCCAACAAAAAATTTCGAATACCAACTTGAATCGGCACTAAAAACATTCAAGTATGACGCCGACAGCATTTTCCACGATTACACAGTCCGGCTTTCATTCTCGGGCTCCCGCACCGCAGCCATCGACAAGAAAAATTGGATTAATGAAGATCAGCCAAGATGGCGCGATGCCAATTTCTACTATCAAGATTCCATCAAACCGAATCTCGAAAGCCTTGTGTTCGAATTTTATGGTATTCCGAAAAATTACTCCGTTCCATACTCTGTTGATTTTGCAAACTTTATCGGTAAAGCATCCGTTGTTGTGTATAACGACGGCAAAGCTTCCATTTACAAAATCTCAAGCAATAAAACGCTCGATAGCCTTACAGCAACTTTGGCAACCAGCGATTCCTCGACATGGATTTTCAGTCGCTTGGGCAAATCCGAAAACATCCCGATTTCAAACAGCAATTCCGCTCCGCACGCATTCCCAGTTCCATGGAGAAATGGTCCTCTCTGCTTCGCGCCGCTTCCTAAGGACAAAAAGTTTATCGAGCTCCGCACCAGGCGTGGCGATTTAATCTCGCAAGAAAAATACGAAGGAACTTCTTTCTGCTTGCAAGAAGATCAAGTCAAATCGATGATGGCTCCGGGAATCTATCGCTTCCGTGTCGTCAACAAAGGCAAGACAACTAGTTTTATAGTGATTTATTAGTAGGAAGTAGACAGTAGGAAGTTAGAAGTGGTTAGTGATTAGGGATCGTCATCCTCGAAGCGAAGCGTAGGGGATCCATAATTTCTAGTCTTACAACTACGACGTAAAACATTCCCCGATCCACGGGAACAAGTTATTCTTTTGTTCTAACGTTTTAAGCAATTGCAAATTCGGCTTTGCCTTGACAGCCTCGGCATAAAGCGCACAGACATTTTCATAATGTCCGTTCAAACGGTTACGCGCGTAATCCGCAGCCGAATTATTATGAATCATGAACGCCCAGTCAGATGCTTGGAATAACACGAGTTCGCGCGCCATCTGCGCTAAGAATCGTTTCACGGTTGCAACCTTTGAACCGCGCACTGCCCCATGAATACGCTTTTTCAAATCGTTCATCATCGCGCGCATTCTAAAGAACAGCGGGTATTCAAAAGTCACGGCATCGTTCATCCAAACTTCGCCAAAACCGCCCTCGCCCCACGACGAGAAAATCGGCGCATGAACATCAGGATCTGCGACTTTACCCGCAACATTCAACGACGGCACAGAATCTTCGAGCGAAGCCATCTCGACAACATTCGAGCTTGCCGCCCGTTCAAACATCTTTTCGATGAACAGCGGACCTTCAAACCACCAGTGTCCAAAAAGTTCCGCATCGTACGGGCAAAGTATCGAGACCTTGTTGCCATCCATATTCGGGAGCAAATTCGAAACAGTCTCTTCGCGGTTCGCAACAAACAAACGCGCATGGTCTTCGACCAACCGCAGTGCATTCCACGGGCGATAAATCTTCTTGTCTTCGCTTCCCGTGATGCGGTAATACTTGAGTCCCGTCTCGATGTGCGTTCCTGCCGCCAAGAAATAATCGCCTAAATACTCATCTTCGCGTTCGTGCGCAATGTCCTTGAAGAACTCGCGATACTCTGGATGCCCCGGGTACCCAGTCTTGCGGCTCCAGACTTCCATGGAACTGCTCTGTTCACGTCCAAAGCAATAAAGCCCTGCGGGCGTCTTAATCGGCGCAAAAACGCCATACTTCGGCGCCGGTTTTGCAAGCAGTACGCCATGCGTTTCCAAGAAGAAATACTTGAATCCGTATTCTGCAAGGATGGCGTCCAGGCCTTCAAAATAGCCACATTCCGGCAGCCACAAGCCACGCGGCTTTTTGCCAAAAGCCTCTTCGAAAGCGCGAACTGTAATTTCTAATTGGAGCCGAATCGCTTCGACATCGTTCTGGTACGCAGGCAAAAATGGATGCGTCCCAACGCAAGTGAGCAGGTTGATTTTTCCAATCTGCACCAAGCGTTTAAGCGCAGGAACAATTTCGCAATTGCAATCCCGCTCCCACGTATTGATTAAAGCAATTTGACGGCGGTAGTAAAAATTCACCACCTCCATCTTTTCGGAATCATTCTGCAATCGGACCTTCTCACGCTCCAACAACTCAAGTTGTTTATGCAAATGACGCGAGAATTTGTCCAAAAGCGAACAATCCGTAAGCATCGCCAAAAGTGCTGACGATACACTAAAATTCAAAGTGCCCGGCACGCCCTTTTCTTCCAGGCGGTTAAGCATCTGGATAATCGGCAAGTACGTCTCTGCCATAGCCTCAAAAAACCAGTTCTCTTCCAAGAACCGGTCGTAAGAGGGTTCACGCACAAAAGGCAAATGTGCGTGAAGCAAAAGATGAACTTTACCGGGCTTCGCCATTATTCCGTGCGTTTCACGACAATCGGAACGATTGTAGTCGGGAAATCGCCATCCTTGTCAGTTGCAAAGACAGGAATGATCTTTGTGACATCCGGGAGGTCTTCTTCAAAGCTGAAAGTGCCATCCGGATTCAGCGGGAACGGTTCGCCGCGCACTTGCAAATGAGCGTCCGGACGCGTGCCACCGTAAACAATCAAGCGAGTCTTCACCCACAAGAAGAAGTCCTTGCCGTAATTCACTGTATCCTTCGGGAGTTCAAGCTTGTTGCTCTTGAGAGCTGCACTGGAAAGTGCGCCCGAGAACATGGAGCCCGAGGAACTCGAAAGCGATTCAAGCCAGTTCTTTGCAGACATCGAGGAAAGTCCAGAACTGCCGAAGCCGCCAATAGCAGCACCGCCAAGCGAAGCACGAACAAATATGTTATCCGTATTCACTTCGGAACCTTCGAGCGTAAACGTCTGCATTGGACCAGCTTCAACGAGCGGTTCGAACTTGCCAGCAGAAACAACGCCAATTGCAGCCGAACAATTTTGCGTTACCTTGTTTTCGACATACCAGCTACGTGCATCTGCCGGAACTTCGATATCGTGGAACTTGAGTTTCTTTTTACGCTTAACCGTGAGGTCGTTCGAAATGTCAAACAAGCGCAAAACAAGCTTGCCCTTGCCTTTCTTTGCGGCATTGATTCTCTTTTCAGAAACGTCCCAGAAGGCTTGCATCCAGTTCGGATCCTTTTGCATGAGCACGAGGTATTCGGCATCAAAAGATTGCGGAAGAGCTTCCGGAGCGGCGGCCTTGGCGGCCTTCTTTGCAGCCGGAGTTTCTACAACTTCAACATCGACCTTCTTAGCCTTCGTTACGGCCTTCACCACTTTCTTCACAGCTTTCACATAGGTTGCTGAGCTTGCCGAAGCAGCGGTCTTTTCAGAAACCTTCGCAGCAGTTTTCGAAACTTTTGCAGTCTTGGTCGAAGCTTCGGCTTTGTCAGCAGCCTTAGCGGTCTTCACGGTCTTCTTTGCAGGAGCAGCCTTTGCTGCAACCTTTTCAGCCACAGCAGTAGGCTTCTTTGCCACCTTAGCAATAACCTTCTGTTCGGCGGCCTTTGTAGCCGTCTTCTTTTCTGCCTTTGCAGCAGGCTTCTTTGCGGCCTTATCTTCAGCACTTGCCGAAGCTTCTGCAACAGGCTTTGCAGTCTTCGCTGTTGCCTTCGTAGCCTTTTTGGCCGGAGCAGCCTTCGTTGCGGCCTTCTTTACAATTTCATCATTCTTCTTAGTAGTCATCTCGATCTCCTTCTAATTGAATCTTACTGACCACGGGTCTTGCCCCAATTTCCGACACCCACTAAACCCAAGCGAATACCAATAAACGATTCACTCCAGTTGCGGTCGTCGTCCGTCAGGCGCACCCCACCTTGAATAGCGAGATCCAGCATAGTGCCCTTTCTCCCAAGCGGGAAACCAGCACCAATGGATCCTCCAATTTCAGATACATCCTCTACATACCAGTTTTTGTACCAGAGACCAGCGCGATATGCAATGCGATCCCAGTAGGAATCATAAAAGACATCGCTTCCATCACGCTGATATCCAATGGATATATTAAAATCATTTTGCGTTTTTGTCACCTGTGACATGTTCCAACTACCTGCAACATTCTCGATATCGCGGGTCCAAGCGCGCCAGGCAACATCGGCCATCACGTTATGACGTTTGTTCAAACGATAATTGACACCCGTAGCAAACATGGCCGGCACCTTGATAGAACGAGAATCACAAGTCGGAGCAAGCGTATCCAATTCGCTAAATCTGAAGTTGTATTCAAGATCATTCTTGAGCGTGTAAGGCGTCGAGAACGAGAAGTAATACGAAGCCATGCGACCACGGAACTGAGCCGCTATAGTAAAGTAAGCCGAACTCTTGATATCCCAATCGCCACTCACATGATCCGTAACATCGGAATTGCTCGTAGCCCAAACATCGGCACTGTCAATTTTGCTATTGTCCGGCCCAAGCGTAAGATTACGA
Organism: Fibrobacter succinogenes; assembly: GCF_902779965.1. Classification (NCBI taxonomy): domain Bacteria; kingdom Pseudomonadati; phylum Fibrobacterota; class Fibrobacteria; order Fibrobacterales; family Fibrobacteraceae; genus Fibrobacter; species Fibrobacter succinogenes. The sequence goes on from NZ_CACZDK010000026.1 coordinate 50,769, forward strand.
GTAAAACTACCCATCACAAAATGCGCCGAGGCACCGAGTGAGATTGCGCGGAAAAACGGAAGTCTAATAGCATAAGACGGAACCAGTTCATAAACGCTGCTCTGGTACTCTATTTCGGCATTCCAGTTTTCTTCTTCGTTATTGATGCTTTCGCGCATCGAAGTAGAATAATGCTGCCACAACGAAAAGCCGAGCGTACCAAAATCAGTCATCGGGAACGTCAAGTTCATCGAAGGAATTGCAATACTCGTCTTCGTAAAATGAGAATTCGAACGATCCGCCGTCGAAACATCGAGCAAGAAGTTCAAGTTAAACGAAACTTTAGAATCAAAAGCCTGACGAGCCGGGTTCACAACAGAAGTCCCTTCGGCATCGCCCGTCTTTGCATTACCCGCAAAGCCACGACCAGCCATCGCCGCAGAACCACCCGCAATCTGTTCTTGACCAAGAGCATCAGCGCCAATCATCGACGCAAAGGAAAAACTGGAAACACAAAGCAATGCGCTAATAAACTTTTTCATTATTCCTCCCCACGCTTAGAAGCAAGCCAGAGCTTAAGCGTAGCGGGTTTGCTCTTGATGGTACTAAAATCGTAACGAGCGTAATCCACATCAGACTTGATCACCTGGAGCGAATCTCCTTTTGCAACGATGATTGAATCCCCATTGGCCAATTTAATCGTATCCGCCTGATCCACAGAATGATCATAAAGACTCGTTTCCTTATCAAAGATAAGGGAATGATTAAATCGAATTGCCATCTTGAACGTACGGCCATCGCTAGCCCTGTTGATGAAGTCGCGCATGCCATAAGTCACCTGCAAAGACAAGGAATCGCCAGGATAGAACACCACATTCGGATGTCCAACCAATTCAATTTTTGACTTGTTCATCTTCGACGTAAAACTTTCCCAATACAGAACAGATGTATCAGCACTATCCAAATAGGTACCAGCCTGCATAAAAATCGGCAAACTTATTTCTTGGCTTCCCTTGGAATCGTCCCTAGAGAACGTTATAATAGCCATCACGACGGCCTGACGCACATCGTTGCTGTCTCCCACGGTATAAGGGAATTCATCGCCATAAAAATCAGACAAAGCCTTCAATATCGGCTTAGACGGGAACTCAACCAACAAGGAATCATAACCGCCACCATGCATTACAAGGCAATCAGAACAAGTCTCGTGACTCGAATAAATATTCACAGCACGCGTCGGTTGATAGCTTTTCGGATAATCTTTCTTACCCTGCGCAACCAAAACCAATTGCGGATATAACGTGGCAGAGCCAGCACCATAGAAACGATAAATACGCTTAGCATTCGGAGCTGACAAACGCAATTGCAAACGACGATTGCCCTTGGTTTTGTGAAGTTCATCGACAAGCGCCTTCGGCATACCAAGCGTTAGGAGAAGAGTATCCTTCTTGTCTAAAGAAACAGAAATCATGGTATCCGCAGAACTCTTCGCGTTCCACGATTCAAGTTCATGAGACCAAGCGGAATCACTGGATGCATTACCCAAAGTATCAAATTCGCTCTTGCTCAATTTTTCCGAAAGAATCCAACTCACATTGAGTTGCAAGTCTTCTTTGATTGGGAAAAAGTTCGAGGGTACATAATAGTCATCATAATACGAATCCAAAAGTACCAGACTCAGAGAAGATTTTGCAGAATCCGAAGACGTCAAGGTATCGAGATAAGCACTATCCAACGCAAAGTCAAGAACAGCATCATAAGAAATGCTGTTTGCGGCACCAAACACACCACGTCTCCAAGCGCTTTTCGGAAGCGTATCACGATAAACTTCGGCAGACAAGGGATTCAAGTCACTAACAGTCACCGTTTGGACCTTATAGCTGCTAGGCATCCCCTGATCAGAAAGCCAGTTAGACAAGCCTTCGTCATCCGTATCGAACAGGCAGGACGACAAAACGAACGCTAAAAGCGGGAATAGAATAAATTTTTTCTTGTTCACTCAGAACTCCGAGTATTTACTTGTAACAAATTTCGCCCATAATATAGCAAAATCGCTGTAGGGAGATTAGACGAAAGAACGGACCTTCGGTCCTACAGACGAGAGATAGACGGTAGGAAGTAGGCAGTGGTTAGTAAGCAGGAAAGTCAAAAGAATGTTCTAATTGCAATCCTAACCACCAACCACTAATCACTAACCACTAAATTGCTATATTTGCGGTCGAAAAACAAAGAGGAAATTATGTCTCAGTTTAACGCTCATTTCAGAAACATCAACGGCGACGATACCTACCCGCTGACCGACGTCATTTACCGCAGCAAGGTGGACGGTAGCCTGCTCGAAGTCGAACACGACCGCGCAGCGCTCGCCAGCCGCAGCCCCGAAGAATGGAAGAAGCTCTTTGCCGAACGCCGCATGAGCTTTAAGCCCGAAGACATGAGCGGTATCTGGAGCAAGCGTGAAATGGTGCTCCCGGACATTCCGGTCGAAGACATCGTCACCATGCGCGAAGGCTGGAGCCCGCTCTTTGATGCCGCTCCGCTCGCAAAAGATCTTGGCATCGGAAGCCTCAAGGTAAAACTCTGCGGCAACTCCCATACAGGTAGCTTCAAGGACCTCGGCATGACAGTTCTCGTCAGCCAAGTGAACCACATCATCAAGAAGAATATCCACCCGATCGACGCTGTTGCTTGCGCTTCTACCGGCGACACCTCTGCAGCCCTCAGCGCCTACTGCGCCAAGGCAGGCATCCCGTCTATCGTGTTCCTCCCGGCCGGCAAGACCAGCACCGCTCAGCTCATCCAGCCGATTTCTAACGGCAGCATCGTGCTCGCACTCGACACCGACTTTGACGGTTGCATGAAGATTGTCCAGGAAGTCACGAAGGACAACCGCATTTACCTCGCCAACTCCATGAACAGCCTCCGCGTTGAAGGCCAGAAGACGATTTCTCCGGAAATCTGCCAGGAACTCGGCTGGACCGTTCCTGACACAGTGATTATCCCGGGCGGAAACCTCGGTAACGTGAGCGCACTCGCCAAAGGCTTCGAAGACTGCAAGGCCATGGGCCTCATCGACCGCATCCCGCGCATCATCGTCGCTCAAGCCGAAAACGCAAACCCGTTCTACCGCGCCTATACACGCGGTTTTGACAAGCTCGAACCGGTTCAGGCCAAGAAGACCCTCGCATCTGCCATTCAGATCGGTAACCCCGTCAGCTACCCGAAGGCTGTTCGCGCAATCCAGAAGACAAACGGCATGGTCGTAAGCGTCACTGAAGAAGAACTCGCAAACGCCGCTCACCGCGGCGACCGCATCGGTCTTTACTGCTGCCCGCACACGGGTGTCGCTCTCGGCGCACTCGAAAAACTTTGTGCAGAAGGCAAGATTGCAAAGGACGAAAACGTTGTCGTTATCAGCACGGCACACGGTCTCAAGTTCACAGAATTCAAGGTCGCCTATCACGAACAAAAGCTCGAAAACATCGCTAGCAAATATGCAAACCCGGTGTTCAAAGCCCCTGCTGAAATCGGCGCCGTCATGGACATCTTGAAGAAAGAAATGGCCGCCCGCCGTCGCTAATGCGCAAGCATTAGCTCAATGGCCTTGAGCCGTCGCTAATGCATAAGCATTAGCCAATGGCATTAAGCTATTGCTAATGCGTCATCCTGAGCGGTCATAGACCGCGAAGGATCCAGTTACAATTCACCCTCGACATCAGTCGAGGGTATTTTTATGCTTCAAAAAGCCTTCGCAGTAGCGTGCAAAACGAGAGTCGCGGGCGACTGGTTGACGCTTACAGCGTCAGTTCTTCGGCTCACAAATAGAAAACATAATGTTTTCTGCTTGCTTCGCCTTGTAGACTATGCAGGCGCACATGACCGAGTGAAGCCGCTGACGCCGTAGGCGTCCACTCCGAGCTGGGACCCCTCCAGCATAAATTTTTAAAAATCTTTTTTATACAAAAAGAGAAAGGGCTCTAAAAGAGCCCTTTCCTAAGAAGGAGAAAATATTGAGCGGTTTCCAGAACCTTGAACCTATCAGGAGGGGAGCAATGATAAAGTCGTTTCAGGATTTACCTTTCTAACCATTCTCAACGCTCTAAATATACCAATTTGATAAGGGCTCGGTTCTTTCCTTTTTCTTATTTCTTCACTCAATAAAATTTACCTTTTCAACTTCCATGCTCAATGTTAATTTTTTTTATCCTAACATTGGAACAACCGAAGTTAGTACAAAGTAATTCTATTCTTCTCTGAAGACGATTTTGCACTTCGGAACAAAGCGGAAACCACCACGACGGTGACGTTCAATTTCGAAGTACTTCTTTACGCCTTCGCTCGGATGATCCGGATCGTCGGAGCCATTGATATGGGCTATGACGCGGTTCAACCTGCTCTCGAAGTTCGGGCGAAGCGGGTCCATGCAAATAGCCGGATCGCGCTTGAACTCGCGGTTCTCGTATTCTTCACGGCCAGTCACCGTGTATTCACGGAGAAGGTTGCGGAGGATACGTGCCGGAACGTTACGCATAAGGTGTTTGCTGTTCACAGAAATCGAGTCATCACTCTTATAATAAACTATCGTAACAGAATCGTTCATGGCATCGAGCAACTGTTCATGAGCCTTCTGGATCGGAGCCCATGCAGCAAATTCCTGCTTCACCACAGAGCTCATGAGCTTGAGGAACGGTTCAGAAGCATTCACATTTGCCTTGAAGTTGAATTCAAGAATATAAGCCGGGGCACCGTAGAAACAATCCTTTTCGATAAGGAGCGCACCGGTCTTCGGGTCGCGGATGTCCACCAGAGAGCGGACGCAACCAATGCTCTTTTCGACTTCATTCTTCCATTCAAGGTTGTGTTCCTTGATGCAATCGTTAAACGTTGCATGGCGGCCCACCAATTCACCCTTGATATAGACCCCACCGTCATCCTTCATTTCAGCGGGAACTCTGTTTTCAAGAGCTTCGATAAACGACGTCTGTGTGGCTAGGTAGCTAATGTTTTCATATGCCGGAGTGTTCAAGAGAAGAGGTCCGATGTTGATCATGCTGCGAATCCAACGCATGGGGTTCGCGGCAAGCACACCCGGAGTCTCGAACTGGAAGGTGAAGTCCACCCTGCGATTTCCGTCAATAATTTCGTTACGAAGAATGTTGGATTTCGTAAGGAAAGGATAACGTTTTGGAATGATTTCAAGGCAGAGTTCACGGGCATCTTCAGCCGAGTAGAACGAAGAGACAAACGGCAAGTAAGAGCGGAGCACGCTACGAGCAGGAACTGCTTCAAATGCGGCACAACGCTTTACGATACGATCGATAAAATCATCTGGATTTTCGCCGCGTTCGTACAACCATGCGACGATGTTGTCCATTATGAATCGGTAAGCGCTTTCATCTACGTAAGAATCTTCGAAGTACAAATCATTTAGAAGTTTCACGTTGAATCGCGAATCTCGTTTGACCAAGGTCAAAATGTCCTTGACCGGGTAAGACATCAGTAATTCAATGTGTGCTAGCTGAAGGAATAGATTTGAAACCATTTCACTCACCTCACTTGTTCATAAAAATTCATTAGCTATATTTATAATATAGCAATCAATTATTAAATAACTACGAAAAAGCTACATATAAAAGCGAAAAATGGCTGAAATTCACCTTTTATCCGATGAAATCATCAATAAAATTGCTGCTGGCGAGGTCATAGAACGTCCAGCATCGGCTGTCAAAGAGCTTATTGAGAACGCAATCGACGCCGGAGCAACCCGAATTCAAGTCCAAATCGAACAAGGTGGAAAGAAAAAAATCCAGGTCACTGACAATGGAAAAGGCATGGGAAATGCCGATCTGGAACTTTGTTTTTTGCGCCATACTACATCCAAACTAACAAGCGCAGATGACTTATTCCACCTCCAGACAAACGGTTTCCGTGGTGAAGCTGTCGCCTCTATCGCCGCAGTTTCTAAGCTGACAATTACAAGCGCCACGCAAGATGGCGAAAGCGGCCGCATTGTCGTCAAGGGCGGAGAAGTCATCGAAAAAGAAGATATCCAGGCAAGCCGCGGCACGACATTCCTCGTCGAAGACCTTTTTTATAACACGCCCGTGCGTCGCACATTCCTCGGTAGCGAAACATCGGAATGTTCTCGTATATTAGATATAGTCATCAAGACCGCCATTTCGCATCCGGAAATCCGCTTTGACTATAAAGTCGGCGATAGAACCGTTTTCACAGGCGTTCCAGGCGAGCTCCGCAGCCGCATTGCCGAAGCCATCGGCTCCAAAGTCGCCAAAGGCTTATTGCCCGTCGATTACACCGAAGCGGGCGTCCATGTTTCGGGCTACATTTCCCCGACAACAGAGACAAACGGTAAACGCAATCACCAATTTTTATTCATGCGAAACCGCCCCATCGAAAACAAGATGGTAAGCAAGGCGGTCTCGCAAGCTTACGAGCCGTACGGAGCGCAGTGCAAGCCCGTTACCGTGTTGTTCCTCGACATGCCCGACATGGAATTCGATATTAACGTACACCCGGCCAAACGCGAAGTCCGATTCGCAAACGGCAACTTGGTATTCCTCGTCGTGACGCATGCTATCCGCGATACATTCACCAAAGATTTAGAAGCGAACTCGCCATTCATCGACTTGAGCGATGAATTTATGGGAAAACCGACGCAGTCCACGTCAACACAGCAGGCGCCATTCGCACAGTCTAGTTTTGCGCAGCCATCAACGCAGCCTTCCTTTGCGCAATCGTCAAACGCAGAAAACGATTTGTCTTGGGAATCGCAACCGAGCGCCGCGGCACATACCTCCGCGCCATCCTCGTTTACACAACCAAGCTTTGCTCAGCCGAACTTCGCTAGCACAGTGCCTACAAGCAAGCCTTACTCACAACCGCCCAAAGCGACAAGTTCTCTTTCGGATAAAAAATCCAAGTACAACGTGAGCGACGACGTTCAGGACTTGTTTTCGCTCCCCGAGTACGGCAAGATTATTTCGCTGGAACCGGACCTCACGAAGCCCACGCCACCGCGCGAAACGCCTTGGGCGCCGCCATCATTCTTCCAAATTGCAAACACATACATTGCAGGAGAAGATTCCAACGGCCTCTTGATTATCGACCAGCACGCCGCCCACACGCGAGTGCTCTTTGAACAAGCGATGGAATCGCTCCAGAACAATATTTCTCAAGATAGCCAAGAGCTCTTGTTTCCGGAACTGATCGATCTCTCTAAGCAAGAAAAAGAAATTTTCCGAAACGTCGATGAACAACTCCGCAAGCTGGGATTTTTCGTCGAACCGTTTGGCGGCGACACGTACCAAATCCGCTCCATTCCGAGTGCGCTCCCGCTTTCGCGTGCGGCAAAAGCAGTTCACGACTTCTTGAACGATGTCGATGAAAACGATACCAAGAACGACATGGTCAAATTCCAAGAAGCCATTGCAAAATCTTGGGCCAAGACAAACGCTTACCAAGCCGGCGACAAACTCAAGCCCGAAGAAATTACAGCGCTTGTAAGTCAGTTGATGATTACGCAGGACCCGCTCAAGTCACCCTTCGGAAGTCCCACGCTCATGCGTTTAACGCTTGACGAACTGAGCAAGAAATTCAGACACTAGTTCACTAGAGGTCTTGCCGACATCTAGAATTTTACGGAGACGGAAAGCTATTTCGTCAACGGTTCCGATATCTTGCTGGAACAAGGCATCGACAATAGCTGTAGCCATTCGATCGTTCATCTTATGGCGAATAATAAATTCCGGTGTCACGCCACAGCCAAAGATGGCATTCGGTAACGACAGATATTCGGACTTGACCAACAGCTTTCCCATTGCATAAGTCAAAAAGTCCGGTACAACGCATGCCGCAAACGGAATCGCGGCACAAGCCATTTCAAGCGTACTTGTACCAAACGAGGTAATCGCCGCCGCATATGCCGAATAGAAATTCATGCGGTCACTCAAACGTTTGGGCGCAACCACAACCTTTAACCAACTCGGTAAACGCCCATTATAAAGTTTTTCAAGAGCGACCAAAAGCGGAACTTCCAAATGTTCACGCGATGCAACAACCGCGACATCTGGAAGCGGGCCAAAATTGTATTCTGCGCATATATTGCGGTATTTTTCGGCAACCTTGACAAAAGACGGCAGATTGCGCAAAGCGCTTGTACGGCGGCTTCCCGGCAAAAGTAACATATCGGACTTGGGCTCGACACGATCAAACGCCCAGCCCGTTATAGGGTGCTTGAGTCGAATCGTATCGCAGCCCATTCGCTTGTACGCATAAGCTTCGATGTCAAAGAACACGGCCAAACGAATATTGCTAGCCTGCTTGAACAAACTCGCCCGCTTGGATTTCCAGGCCCACACTTGCGGAGGCGCCACGTAAAGCATGGGTTTGCCCCACTTTTTGGCAAGGGCCGCAAGCCGCATATTAAAACCCGGATAATCAATAGCTATTATACCCAGGCACTTTTTCGATTCCGCCGCATCGCTCAAAACTTCAAAAACATTCTTTAACGAGAAATATTTGGGGACTACATCGCCGACGCCCGACACCGGGAGTTCGTTGTAATCCCACAAGGGATGAAGCCCTTTCTCCTGCATCAACGGGCCACCAAGACCAATGACCTTGAAGCCAAGATTGACCGCCGTCGAGACCATCTCGGCGCCAATCATGTCACCGGAATCCTCTCCTGCGCAGAAGAGGATGTAAGGAGAGTTTTCTTCGTTAACGTTTTGCACGATTCGATACCCAAACCTTCAGTGCGCCCAAATCGGTTCTGAGCCACTGCAACAAATCCTGAGTATATACAACTTTATATTTTTTTAAGAGAACGACATGTTCAAAACCAGATTCTGTCTCCAAATGGAACACAAATTCGCACCCACGGGAGTATTCGTCGGCCAAATTGGCCTTCATTTCGACCTCAAGCTTATCCAAAAACTCGTCCGTTAGCATTCCCGAGTATAGCGAAACATGAATATGGCTCACCATATCGCAACGGACTCTGTCTAGCTGGATGACTTCTTCGACGATAATTTGATAGCCATCGCGGTCGCGTTGCTGCTCCAAAACGCCCTTCACAAGAACGCGGTCATCAATCGAAACGGAATCGCGCAAACGCTCCCACACATCCTTCTTGAAGAACATTTCAACTTCGCCATGGAAGTCCTGGATAGCGCCAGAGCCAATCGTATCACCGCGCTTTGTTTCGATGGAGCGCATGCGAATAACGACACCACCCACAACGACCGTATCGCCCACATAGCGAGTTATTTCATCTTCCGAAAGCGAGCAGCTCGTAAATCCCTGCAATTCCGGGCGGAACTCGTCCAGCGGATGCCCAGAAAGGAACAAGCCTAGCACGCTGCGTTCCTTGTTGAGCATTTCCATCGCCGTCCATTCTTCGGCTTCTTCCAAGACTTCAGCAGTATTCGGCATGGCAGCAGGGCCACCCAAGTCAAACAAGGAGACCTGGCCCTTCACCTTGTCTTCTTGACTGCGCATCGCAACTTCGAGAGCGCGGTCCACCGTTGCGCATTGCACGGCACGGCTTCCCGGCAGGTCGTCCAAAGCGCCAGCCATGATCAAGCATTCCAAAACCTTTTTATTGAGCGGCGGACGCTTTTCCGGTTGCGCGGCCTGGTATTCCGTCACGCGTTTGCAGAAATCAAAGATGTCTTTGTAGATGCCACGGCGTTCACGTTCCGCGACCACATCTTCGACAACAGCAATACCCACGTTGCGGATGCCCGCAAGGCCGTAAAGAATTTGACCTTTGGTATTGGCAGAGAATACACCCAACGACGTGTTGATGTTCGGCGACAAGACTTCAATGCCCAAGCGCTTGCATTCCAAAATGATGGTCACCGTATCTTCGGTCTTGCCCATCTTAGAGGTCATGGATGCGGCCATGTATTCCGGACCGTAATGCGTCTTGAGGTACGCCGTCTGGTAAGCAACGTAAGCGTAAGCAGCAGCGTGGCTCTTGTTAAATGCGTATCCGCAGAACGGGAGCACAGCGTCCCAGACTTTCTGGATCATCGCCTTGTCGTAGCCCTTGTCCAAGCACTTCTGGAAGAACTCCGGTTCGAGCTTTGCCATCTTTTCCGGCATCTTCTTTGCCATGATACGGCGGATGTTGTCAGCACCACCCAGCGAATAACCACCCAGAATCTGGGCCAGTTTCATCACCTGTTCCTGATAAACGATAACGCCGTACGTTTCGCCAAGCACCTGCTCCAAGTCCGGATGGTAGCAGTCGATTTCTTCCTTACCGTTTTTACGCGCAATAAAGTGCGGAATCTGGTCAATCGGCCCCGGTCGGTACAGGGCATTCATAGCGATAAGGTCAAAGATTCGCGTCGGCTTCAGTTCGCGCAGGTACTTCTGCATACCCGGAGATTCGAACTGGAACACCGTTGTGGTAAGACCCTTGCCCAAAAGATCGAACGTTGCCTTGTCATCAATCGGGATCTTATTCATCACCAGCTTGATGTTGCGGTTCTGTTCGACCATCTTCACCGTATCTTGAATGATGGACAAGTTGATAAGCCCAAGGAAGTCCATCTTCAAAAGCCCGATGTCTTCGGCGTAGTGCTTATCGTACATCACCACCGGAGTATCTTCGGGCGCGGCACGATACAAAGGCGCAAGGTTGTAAATCGGAGTCGGCGTAATCACCACGCCGCAAGCATGCACGCCCGTCTGGCGCGGCAAATCTTCAAGTCTTTTAGCAACGTCCCAAAGGTTCTGGTAGCTTGCGCGGCTGCCAATCATCGCCTGCAACGGTTCCGGGCTGTAACCATCTTCCAGGTTATTGCCCTTCTTGTCTTTACCCGTCCAGGCCTGCTTTAAGCTAAAGTTCAACGTGCGCTGCGGGAAGAGCTTCGTAATGGCCTTCGCTTCGGCAGGCGGAATCCCGAGCACGCGGGCCACGTCCGTAATCACCGCCTTCGACTTGAGCATGCCGTAGGTAATAATCTGGCCCACGCACTCCTTGCCGTACTTATCCGTCACGTACTGGATCACGCGGCCGCGGTCACGGTCTGCAAAGTCCGTATCGATATCCGGCATGGACACACGTTCCGGGTTCAGGAATCGTTCAAAAAGGAGATCGAATGTAAGCGGGTCAATGTCGGTAATACCGATGATGTAAGTGACCAGGGAACCAGCGGCAGAACCACGCCCCGGACCCACGGGAATACCGTGTTCACGAGACCAGTTGATGAAGTCCCAAACAATGAGCAAGTAGCCTGCGACGTTCATGTTGCGGATACAGTTCAGTTCCTTGTACATGCGCTTGCCCACATCTGTTTCGTGAGCCGGGAACTTAAAATCTTCGTCGGGGAATCGCCACTTGAGGCGTTCATTGCAAAGGTGTGTGATATAGATATCGGCATCGCCACCCGGTTTGCACCAGCGATGCACATTTTTCTTCAAAGCCTTCTGGTCATCTTCATCAAAAAATTCCGGCTGCGACAAACGATCGATTTCGGCATTGTCTTCGTCGGTCAGCGCATCTTCGGCAACGCCTTTTTCGGCACAGTAATTTGCCTTGACCTTCTTTTTGCGGTCCTTGATAACGCCCTTGAGTTCGCGTTCACGCACAACCGGATATTCTGCATCGTATTCCGCCTTCATGATGGATTTGATGCTCTGGTATTCATCCGAAGCAAGGAACTCATCAGGAATCTTGAAACGCGGCCAGAACTCGTCACCGATACCGGTTTTCACAGTAAAGTTACAGCGTTCGGCTATCTTGACCGTATTTTCGATGGCGCCCGGAATATGCCCGAACAATTCCACCATTTCTTTCTCGGTGCGGAAATAGAATTTTTCCGTCGGGAAACGTTTGTCCTCAAAACCGTTGAGCGTCACCTTGAGCGAAATACAGCGCAAGATCTTGTGAGCCGTAGCGTCTTCAGGCTTGATATAATGGACATCGCCTACCGCCACCACTTCTCGCCCATACTTCTTTGCCAGTTCTACGTTAAATTCATTGACGCGCTTTTGCTGCGGAATCCCGTTGTCGCAAACAGAAATGTACAGATGGTCGTGATCAAAAATCTGATTCAGGCGGTCCATGTATTCAAGCGCCAAGGAATCGCGCCCTGCAGCCACATTCTGCCCATAGCGGCTAAAGAAGTCACCTGCAATCGCAATAACGCCTTCCTTGAACTGTTCAATCGTATCGAGCGGAACAGACGGAATTTCAGCCCAGCGGTCCCCATCTTCGTAACGGTAACTCACGATGCGGAGCAGGTTGTAATAGCCTTTTTCGTTTTCGACAAGGAGCGTCAAACGTTCAAAAGTCGTTGGATCTTTCTGGCTTGCGCTCGGCGTATCCACGTAAATGTGGCAACCGTAAACGGTTTTGACCGGCGGGAGACCCTGTTCCTTACGCTTTTTGTTCAAATCTTTTCCGCGTGTCTGGATTTCCAAAATCCCAAACATGGCACCATGGTCCGTCAACGCAACGGCAGGTGCATTTTCTGCTGCGGCAGCCGCCAAAATATCATCAAGTCGGGCCGAAGCCTGCAAAATCGAAAATTCGGAATGAGTCTGTAAATGAACGAACGCCATGCTAGCAATTTAGTAAATAGCTATGGGCGCGCTTCGCTTTGGGCTATGGGCACGCTTCGCTCTGGGGCACTTTGAGCTTTTCTAATTACAACAACCTCATACCCCATACCTGAAAGAGAGCCGTAGGCGACCGTGCCCATCACCAACATCTAATGTTCTACTTCTCTTGCAAGGGATATGCAGCAAGGAGTTCGCGAACCTTTCCCGTCACGTTCCCATACTTGCGTTCGTACTGTTTTCGAACAGCCCATTCCTTCGGAAACGCAAGCATCGCCTGCAACCAAGACGCAGCAAGAGCCTTGCAAATTGCGACTTTCGAAAGTTTTTTCCCATCGCCAGATTGCCCAGGAACGCCTCCCTTCGCCATATTCAAATAGCGCACAAAACCGCGAACCGGAAGTTTTAAAATTTCAACAAAAGGCAAGAGCCGAATTGCCGAGCGCAAACGATTACGTTCTGAATAAAATAATTTCAACGGAGAATAGCGCACCGTTGTCATCGAGCGTTCATGATAAACTCTAGCCTCTGGGCAAAAGACGGTTTTGAACCCAGCCAAATTATGACGGAAATACCATTCCGTTTCTTCAAAGAACAAGAAGAAACTCGCATCCATTTGGCCCACCGCCTGCGCCGCCGCCTTGCGGAAACTCATCACGGCGCCATAGCATCCAAAGACTTCTTTTTCGCGGATATCGGCATCAGAAGCATCAAGGCCGCTACCTTCATTCTTTGCAAAAAGGTCTGCGCCAAGCAACACGCCCACCGCATTCACGTAGCCGCTTTTTTCCATCACAAGGCTTGCCACAGAACCGCATTCCGGGTGGCGCTCAAAGCACTTGAGCAAGTTTTCCGCCCAAGCAGGATCAAATTCCAAATCCATGTTGCAAAGCACCTGAATCTCGGAATCCATCTGCGCAAGGAGTCCATTGCAGGCGCCCGCATAACCCAAATTTTCAGCACACTCAATAATCTTGCAATCAAACCCCTGATTTCTTAGAATCTGGATAGAATCATCCGTCGAAGCGTTATCAAAAACAAAAACCCGAACCGGATTAGACTGAGCCTTCAAGCTCTTGACACATTCCGTAAGTTCCGATCCACCATTATAATTGATAATTCCAACGTCTACTACCATAAATTATCCAAAAAAAGAAGGGCCCCCGAAAAATCGAGGAGACCCTATAAATATACATTATACCAAGGGAAAAAAACTACTATTCGAAGTAACGTATATAATCGATTTCACCGACAAAGAAACGATCGTGAATAGCCTGGTTCATGGCATCATAACCGATACCGATGTTATAGCCCAACTGAGACACATCGCCCTTAGCAGCGGCCTTTACCGTCAATTCGCCATTCTGGAACACCTTGATAGAATCGGCACTGCGTTCTACGCGAATCGTGGTCCATTCATCAAGAGCAAGCTTTTGGCCGTAGAGAGAATTCCATGTAGAGCCATCGGTATTTTCGTCACGGAAATAAGCATCAAGAACACCATTATCGAGGCGGATAATCCAGCCATCGCCACGGCATCCAGGAGGTTCTGCCACGATGATGTTCTGCATTCCGCCAAACTTTGTCGGCTTTACGCGAGCTTCAACAGCAAAGGTATTGCGAGCGAACGTCGGAGAAAGAGCCACCTGCAAGCCAGATTCGCCATCGAGAATCACAGTAGAATCAGCAATCTTCGGAGCACCCACCAAATTGCGGGTAGAATTGTTTGCCATTCTATCAAGTCCCACATAGGTCGGTTCGTTGAATTCCCAAGCAGCGAGCGGCTTCACTTCGACCGGAGCAACACCATCAGCAGTGGAAAAACCTTCAAACTTGCCAAAGCGCACGTAGTCCATTTCGCCAATGAAGTAGCGGTTGTGGAAAGCCTGATTCATAGCATCATAGCCAAGGCCCCAATCATAGCGCATCTGGGTCAAATCGCCTGTATAAGCTACAGAAACCGTAAGTTCGCCATCTTGGAAAACCTTGAGGGAATCATTGCTGCGTTCAACGCGAACCGTGCTCCATTCACCGAGAGTCATTTTCTTGCCCGGGAAAATGTTCCAGTTGTCGCCGTCCTTCTGAGAATCGCGGAGATGAACCGTCAAAACACCTTCATCAATGCGGAGCTGCCAGCCATCAACGCCTCTTCCAGGAGGTTCTGCCACGATGATATTCTGCATGGTGCCAAACTGAGCCGGCTTTACGCGGGCTTCGACCACAAATTCGTTGATGTTGATATTATTTGCAAGAGCCACAGAGAATCCAGACTTGCCGTTGAAAGCTGCGATACCGTCAATAGCGACAACCGCACCTTCACCAATCTTTGCCGTGTGACCATTTCCTGTGAAATCGCGACCGATATTTTCGGCATCATTGAATTCCCAAGCGGCAATCCAGTCGCCTTCGACTTCGGAAACAGGCTTTTCGACAACCTCAGCCGTATCGACAACTTCTTCAACGGGCTTCTCTTCGACAGGTTTTTCTTCAACCGGTTTCTGTTCTTCCGGCTTCTGTTCTTCAACATCCTTCTTTACAGTGTCGGCCTTCGTCGTATCTACAGGAACAACTTCAACCGGAGCGCTTTCAAGATTTTCGCCAAAGCGGATGTAGTCAATTTCACCATCAAAGTAACGTTCATGAATAGCCTGGTTCATAGCATCATAGCCAAGGCCCCAGTTATAAGTCAAGTCGCTTACATCGCCGTTAAACTTAACAACTTTTATCAAAGTATCATTGATAAAGAAGCTGATTTCGTCACCAAGGCGTTCAACACGAGCAACCGTCCATTCATTCATCGGAACAGGGGCGATTTCGAATTCAGACCAACCCGTACCATTGGCTTCATCACGAATATTGAAATACAGCTTGCCGTAGCCAAGGCGGAAGATCCAGCCATCACCATAACGTCCAGGAGGTTCAGAAACCAAGATGTTATTGAAGCGAGAAGAGCTAGCCGGTTTAAAGCGGGATTCGATCACGAAATCGTTAATCTTGAAATCCGGAGTCAAGGGAACGCTAAAGCCTGATTTGCCATCGAATTTGGCAACGCCACCGGCAGCAGGAACAGAGCCTTCGCCAATAACAGCAGTATGGCCGTTTCCAGAGAAATCGCGACCGACATTTTCGGCATCCTTGAATTCCCAAGCGGCAATCCAAGGACGGTCACCGAGCGTTGAATCTTCAGTCACTTCTTCGCTGCCAGAAGATTCAGCAGGAACTACATAAATATTAAAGGTATGTTCAATGCGGATGACTGCAATACGGCCATCGCTATTGGTGCGATCAGATTCTGTACGGTCATAACCGAAAGTAATGTCACCCTGGATATTTCCCAAATGCACATTATGCTGATAGGCGCCAGCAATTTCGCCATTCACAATAAGGACACTCAAAGAGTCCACATGTTCCAAACGGATATCGTTCCATTCCCCTAAACGAAAATCCTTATCGGCCTTGAGGACAGTCCACTCATCGTCCTTCTTTTCGCGCCATTTAAAAATGACTTCGCCATTGTCGACCTGCAACAGCCAAGCAGATCCCGTTCCACCGATACCAGCAGATGCAACGGTATATGCATCGGACGAATCGACTGCAACATCGGCCTCAATGGCGAAGTTTCCTCCTTCTCGGAAAGCGGCTGCTACAGAACCAGGGACGGTATCCGGGGCAACTGCCGTGGTATCCATTTCCCATTCATTCACAACAGAGTGCGAATATTGGGAAAGTTTAACTCTCGCTGCATTATAGTTCGTATTTGAAGCTACGGCCCCGCCAATCACGTTGACATTACCATCAATGCCATTTGCGACAGGGGATGGTGTTGACGAGTCCGAGCACCCAGCAAACACTCCTAACGAAGCTATAGCTGCAGCGGAAGCTAAATTTTTTAATTTCATATTTCCTCCATTCTTAGTACCAAAGAAATTAATTTTTTGTTTATACCAAAACAAGACCTTTTCTTCAAAAAAGTTAATATTTTCGTGTCAGAAATTGGCATTTTGTATCATGAGGATACACCATGTATCATGCGGATACAGAATGTATCATGGGAATACGAAAAAAACATGATTTTTTGGAACATATAAAGTCCGATTTTCAAAACGAGGCATCGCTAAAAATGCTATAATATAAGCCAATGGCTAAGAATCAGACAAATAAAAAAGTTTTCGCCAAGCGTATCATACAAATCCTCGTCAGCGTGGGTGGTTTCGCTTATATTTTCTATAAAATTCCCTTAAGCGAAGTTACCGACAACTGGAATTTAAGCATGACTCCGTGGGTAGTAGCTATGCTAGTCGCCGCTACACTCATCATGGTCATTCAAGCCAATCGCTGGAAAGGACTTTCAGTGCAAGGTCCCGAAATTCCGTTCAAAACGTACTACGCCTACACCGCCATGGGGTACTTTTTCAACAACCTTCTCCCCACCGGTTTTGGTGGAGACGCCGTCAAATCGCTTGCCTTCGGGAAGAAGTTCAACCAGACAAGCCAATCGGTCTCCGCAGTCCTCATCGCCCGCATACAGGGGCTCTTGGCCATGTTTCTTTGCTTCTTCATCGCGCTTCCGTTCGCGCTAAGCAAGGCTGACATTCCCTTGAGCTACACCTTGATTATGACCGCAGCTACATTCGCCTGCGTTGTATTCATTTCGCTCTGCCTTTTCTCGGATAAACTTCCCGTCCCACAAGCAATCACAAATAAATTCAAATTCATCACAAAACTTCAAGAAAGCCTTTCTATATACCGAAAGCACAAAAAGCAAATTCTGCTTTCTTCGTTGGATTCCCTTTGGCTACAGCTATTGACGCTGTTCATCGCTTACGCCTATTTCCGCGCCGTCGGAGTCCATGTAGATATCAGCATCCTGGTCGTATTCACAAGCATTACAATCGTCACATCGATGCTTCCAATTTCCTTAAACGGCATCGGCGTCCGCGAAGGAACACAGGTTGCGCTATTTACGGGTATCCTTGGAATCCCGGCCCCTGTTGTCTTGTCCGCCGGATTATTAGGTTACATTCCATTGCTTTTTCAAGCCGCGCAAGGAGCCGTTGTACTCATCGCCCGCAAGAAATAATCGACTCGCGGCGGTAAAAAAAATATTCATACAAAGGACTTGTTCCGTAAAATCAATTTTGTATATTACGCTACAAAAAGAAGGAGTATTTATGAAAAAATCAAAAAAATTGATTGCACTTGCTATTGGAGCTTGTTCATTCCTGATGGGATGTTCCGACAGCAACCCCACCAATGTCGCGCAACCCGCCGATACGCCAACAACCCCGAACTTCAACGTTTTTAGCTGCCAGGAAGTCTCAGACGCAGCTGTTGCAGCGCAATTAGAAGATGCTAAAGCAAGCATCAAAGACGTTTTGGAAGAACTAGGCGACAACAATCTCAAGAATGC
Organism: Fibrobacter succinogenes; assembly: GCF_902779965.1. NCBI lineage: Bacteria > Pseudomonadati > Fibrobacterota > Fibrobacteria > Fibrobacterales > Fibrobacteraceae > Fibrobacter > Fibrobacter succinogenes. The sequence goes on from NZ_CACZDK010000026.1 coordinate 68,752, forward strand.
ACAAGCCATAAGCGCCCAGACCAAAAGCACATTCAAGGCTGTTTTAGATAAATACCCTGCAAACTGCGAAGCGCAACTCGGTTACGCCTTGAGCATCATCACCGACTTGATGAACAACACCAAAATCAAGTCCTTTATCGATACCGTTTCCAACAAAACGAATCTCGCCGACATGGGCGTTGAAGACTTCAACAAGCTCCTCATCGCAGGCAACGGAAAGCACCTTACGAGCATGAGCCAAGAAGCCATAGCCGCAGCTATTCCGTCTTTGGATTCGGCCATCATTTACTTGAAGAACATCGTCGGTGACGACAACTTTGTTTGCCATTACAATATTGAAGACAGATTATTCGAACTCGACCGCGGTGAATTTGCACCGGCACTGGCCACCATGTTCGTGGCCAAGGCCTTACTCACATTCGGAGCAAGCCTTAACATCGACATTTCCGCAAACGGCAAATACGATTGGATGAACGATGCCGACAAATACAATGGCGACTCCAAGACCTTTGCAGATCAAATCATAGCCCTCATGGACAAAGGCAGCTCCTTCACAACCGTTTACGACAATTGGAAACCGCGCTACAAAGACATCCCGAACTTGCTGGATTCCGCCATTCAATTCGTAGAAGTCGGCCTCCAGTACGGTATCGACGAATCCAAAAATGGCATCAAGACCCAATTGAACGACCCTTACATAGTCGGTGACGACGAAATGGCCGATGTAAGCGCAAAAGACTTCCAAAAGGCAATCGATTCCCTGGAACAATACCGCAAAGCACTCCATACCGGTGTAGAAATCACGCTCCCGGCAGGCTCCAAGGTTACAATCAACATTGCCAAGTTCTTCGAAATTACCGATGGCTGGCAAGATTACCTCCCCTACCACAAGTTTAACGACTACTCTGTATGGAATATTCCTGTTGATGGTTTCTATTGGTCGGCAAACCTTTATGGAGATTCTCACGCTGAATACGAAATCAACAAAGCCATAAGGACTCAGATTGAAAAATCCATTAAGATTGATTATTTCTACGGATACCTCTATGGAGGCTACAGCCATACAGCAGGAACCGCAGAATACTGCGCCGACGTTGAATACGGCGTAAGCTACATGTACCGTTGTTTCGATGTCAAGGCCACAAATTGCACAGTCACCTTCGAACCTAATGACGATTACTACTACGGCAACGAAAACACGAAAATTATAGAAACAGTAGCCCCGATTACACTCAGTTCTTCTATCTGCCAAGTCCAAAACGGAGTCCAGTTATTCGCCACCGCATACAACGACTACGAACAAAACGTATTCTACTTCACCGACCCGATGGGCAACAAGACGATTTCGTTACAAGCTTTGGAAAACGGCAAAGTTGACGAAGCGGAACTTGCATACGCCATTGAAAACAACAGAAGGCCGAATTCCAAGGATTACACGTTGGACGACATGCAGAACCTCATCTTCTTCCCCGATGTCACATTTGGCGGCGTTCTCCCGGGTATGACAGCCGAAAAGTTCTGGCAAGTTCTCAAGACTGAATCCCGTAACGACGACGCATACGACTGGTAGTGAAATCCACCAATAAAATATTCCTTGCGCTTGGGTTTGCGGTAAACGCAGCCCTTGCAGTAAGCAATTCCAGGCTCGCCGATTGTGGCGGGCTTTTTTTGCTACACCTGAGCGACAAGCAATTTTCGACAAAGTCTTGTAGCATTAAGGATTCGCTAACCGTTGATAACTATAAAGTCTACGGTTCGTTTGAGCACTTCGCCATTCAAGGCCGTTATACCGATGAATGGAGCATAAAAGGCAAGAATACTCAGAACATCGTTACCGCCGGATTCGAAGGCAACTACAAGTATCTTTCATTTGATGTAAACGTCAGCAGTTATCCGTTCGTCAAGGCAACGCTTTCGGCACACCCGAAGGATTCACTTTTCAAAGTGAACGCTAGTTTCGCCGGTGGCTCTATTGACTTAGGGAACATGCGCTGGATTCCCGACCAGAAAACTGAAATGGTCGGCACCATATCCGTGGACTGGGTGAGCCATATTTTTTACGGGAACCTCTCCGCAGAATACAACATTGCGGCACATCATATAAATTTATCTGGAACTTACCTGAAAACATCGCCGCACAATCCAGACAAAGAATATTACGTTAGGGATTCCGCAGGCGTCCTAATACTAAGCGCTAATTATGGGCACGATTTTAGCAAATCTCGCCTAGACGCAAGTTACACATTTGCAAACGCGAGCGCAACACTTTACGGAATTTACCATAACGAAGAAAGCCGCAAGCGGTTCATGTACATGCCGCTTGACGCCACACTCCATTCGCTATACACCAAGTGGGAACGCGAACAAGTGCGCACGCACCTCGAATACTTCTACCTCGCGGGGAGGTTGAGCAGCAACCCGAACCGTTTCTACGAAACGCTTGCGCCCAACCGGGCGCTCCCCGCTTCGGTCATCAAAGGCCTCTCGTTTGCCTTTTTGCAAAAGACATTCCGCGTCGATGCCGACCTCAGCACCCAAGCGATTCTCGGCGGTGGCACCTACCGCTGGAATCTCGGCAAGCGCTACATTTTTACGCCTAATGTCGGTCTCGATTTCTTCGGCATCAAAGGCGACCTCGACATCGACAAGAAAACAGAAACAACGCGCCTTGCCACCGTCAACACGTACAAAGAAAAAACATTCCGAGAATTGAGCGCCATCGGAACAATTCTCTCCCTCGAATGCGAGATCCGCAAAGAAGGGCCCGTAAGTTTAGCGTTCGTGTACGGCATCTCGCAAATAGTCCCGTTCTACATCGACTACAAAGACCAAAACTCCAACAAAGGCGTGGAACCGGGAGATGGCACAGGACCTTCGCAGCAACACGGCAGCGGGACCCAATCCGGTACACAAGGCGACAAAGACAAAGCCGGTTCCTTGGAAGGCGGACTCTCCGACTTGCTATTCCGCAACGGCTTCGCCACGCACCTCGGACTCTCCATCAAGTTCTAAACGGCGCCCTATTAAAACAAAAATCTCCGCATTCGAGCGGAGACTTTCAATCTTTTTACTTTCTGTAAAAGACTATTCTTCAGCGAGGGCTTCCTTGTATTCATCGACGGTAGCGATATACTCGTCAATCATATCTTCCTTAGAATCCAAGTGTGCCAAAATCTTTTCGAGATGTTCCTTAGAGAATACAGTCTTGAGCTGGCGAGAAGCATGGCCCTTGTAACCCCATTCCTTGAGGATTTCGTCCGTCACCACGAAAGAGTCGTCGAGAGAGACAAAGCGCATCGGACCATAGACCGCCCAGTTGTGTTCCATCTGCATGCATTCCGGTTCTTCCATTTCCGGATTTGCCATGTAGCGCTGCACGTGACGGGTACGCACATCCTTAATCTTATCGATACGCATGTAACCCATGATGAGGTACTTGTTGCGCATTTCGGAATCGCTCAAACCTTCGTAACGTGTACCAAAAAGGATATAGCGGCTCTTGCTCTTCACAATCGTGTTAATAGCCTTAACATTGTAACAGCTCATCAGACCATAGGTGCTAGTTTCGTAGTTCGGTTCATAGAGAAAACCTTTTTCATTTTCATTCAGCTGGTCGCGTACAGGCATTTCGGACTGATGGCTAGTTTCGACATAAAGCAGGCTACCGGCCATATTGCCTCGGTAGTCTTGCCAACCCTCAAGATTGATCTGTGTTTTCGGCATTTTATAAATCCACTCAGTTTAAAGTTCGAAAATTAAAAAGAATACAAGCGGACCGAGTACGGTTCGTCAGTAACAACCATTAAAATATAATTTATGGATTAAAAAGTCAACGACTCCGCACAAATATCTTCCATTCCAAAGCGAAAAGCGCCTTTTTTGAAAAATTCGGCTGTATCGGTCGTCAAATATTTAACAATTCCGCCTTTTGAAAGGCGTTTTTCCATGTCTACATGCCTTTTCAGGTAGTCTAAAGTCTTGTCTGCAACGATATCTCCCTGGACTACCAGGCGAACATGCGGTGGAAGTGCGGCCCGAATTTCATCTTCGAGGAGCGGATAATGCGTACAGGCCAACAAAACCGTATCGATTTCGGGGTCAGCCGCCAAAAGTTGGTCCACGTCTTTTTTCACAAAGAACCGAGAACCTTCGGTCCCCCGCTCGCCATATTCCACTAGCGGCACCCACATCGGGCAGGCATGTTGGGTCACATGCAATTTCGGGAAAAAGTGGCTGATTTCAAGGACGTAACTATTCGAAGACACAGTCCCTGCAGTTGCAAAAATGCCAATATGCCCTGTTTTGGAAAACTTACCGATTTCTTCGGCAGTCGGGCGGACAATGCCAAGCACGCGACGGTCCGGGAATTCGACAGGCAGCACCTGCTGCTGGATGCTGCGGAGCGCCTTTGCCGACGCCGTGTTGCACGCGAGAATCACTAGCGGACACCCGCGATGAAAAAGCTCACGTACCGACTGGAGCGTGTAGCGGTAAATCGTCTCAAAACTGCGGGAACCATACGGCGCACGAGCGTTATCCCCCAGATACAGGTAATCGTACTGCGGGAGCGTGTGGCGGAGCTTCTGCAGAATGGTCAAACCGCCAAAGCCGGAATCAAAGACGCCGATCATAAGCACTTTCCATTTGGCTGCGGACATACGGGAGCAGTTCATGGCGCGGATCCATCGCATCGCCGCCATGAGTTTTCTTGAATTCGACCGTATCTATCGGTTCAAGAATCTTCACTTTCACCGGACGGTGTTTGCACCCCTTGCGATGTTCCCAAGCTTCATCGGAACCCTTCGTTACAATCGGCAATATAATAGCGTTCGCTTCGACAGCAAGCCTAAAGCAACCGCTCTTGAAAGCGACCATTCCCTCGCGCTTGCTGCGAGTGCCTTCCGGGAAAATGAACAATCTCGGCATTTTACCCGACTGTACAGCCTTCTGGATAATTTCGGCGCCGCCACCTTTTTCTCTATTAATAAAGACACAGCCAAGCTTGTGCATCCAGAAGTTCAAAACCGGGATGCGCTGCAACTGCGTTTTTGCAATAAAGCCAACGGTACGCTGCAAAGCAAGGAACGCTATCGGGATATCCAGATACGAGCGGTGGTTCCCCATCACGAACACAGGACGAGTCCAATCCACCTTGGCAAGCTGCGCCTGATCCTCGATTGTCAAATCCACACGGATAGCCTGCATGCAGAACCTTGAGAATTTTTGGACCTTTTCTTCGAGCCATGTGTCCAAGTCCTTGCGTCGGAAAACATACATGAACGCAATTTTCACAATATACTCAAGCATAAAGAGGAGTATTCTTGCGGCGGCAAATATTCTAAATAAAATAACAGGCATATCTATCTCTGTCTTTAAATTTTCTTTGGGCAAGAAGCGGGACCGTTTCAGTTTCGCAAGGCGCCCTTTCCAATACCTACGTTTGCAATATAGCAAAACCAAGAAAGATTCTGCCCGCGTGACCCCGACGTAAAACAATCGACGTTCCTCGTCCAGCTGTTTTTTACGCTGCTCCCGCGTTCCCGTGCATGTTCCCGGCGTAAGCCCCTCGGACATTCCCGCATAATAAACCACCGCATACTGGAGGCCCTTGGACGCATGAACCGTCTCGACATGGATTCCGTCTTCGAGAAGTTCGCCGTTTTCCATCTCGGTCCCCGCAATAGGGAGTTGCGCCTCGCGGAGCGCTTCTTCGTAATACAATCGCTGGCGGTTATAGCGAACCAAAATCGCAAAGTTTTTCCATTTGAGGTCATAGCTTTCGCGAAGCAATTTGATATTCGTGATGATTTTTTGCATTTCAACAACCGGATCTTCACTCACCCACACTTCCGGTTTACGGTTTTCCTTGAAAATGGCGGAACCGCCCGAGCCACACATGTTGCCCGCACGCAAAACTTTCCGCAAATGGATGGGCTTATTTTCAAAGATTGTATTCGAAAAATGTAAAATGTTCGCCACTGAGCGGTAATTCCATTCCAAGCGGATAAGCGAACTCTCCTTGAAGTCATCGCGGAAGCGATTGATATTTCCTATATCCGCCCCACGGAACCCGTAAATAGCTTGGTCGTCATCGCCCACGACAAAAAGCGATTTGCGTTCGCCCAACAGCGCCTTGACAAGCCGATACTGCGACGGATTGATGTCCTGGTATTCATCGACAAGAATTTCAGACCATTGATTTTGGAAAAACGCTCGCGCCTCCTCGTGATTTTCAAGCAAGTTTATCGCTTGATAAATGAGGTCTTCAAATACAACTTGACCGGATTCAAGCACGCGTTCACGCGAAGGTTCCAGTTTTTTTATAAGCGATAACGGATGCGCATCTGAAAAAAGTTCTTCGCGCGAGAATCGAAACTTTCGACCGCCGACTTTCGCAAGCTCTTGCATAAAGGACTTGTCAGCCGATTCCGTCGGCACCGGCATCTTCTTGAACCCGACAAGTTCGTAAGCAAATCGTTCACTTCGGCCTTGCTCAGTGAACTCATCCTCCCTGCAAATTTCACAAGGCCCCTGAGCCTGCCGAAGGGAGCCCGGCATCTTAGACTTCAGCATAAACAGCGCGAGCGAATGGAACGTACAAAGTCTTACGCCCGCATTCGGGAATAGCTTTTGCACGCGCTCCCGCATTTCGGCAGCCGCTTTCGCCGTAAACGTGAGCGCCAAGATTTTCTCCGGCTGCACACCGCACAAAATCCGGTACTGGATTCGCTTGGTCAAAACCGAAGTTTTTCCCGAACCCGCTCCTGCTAAAATTAAAAGTTGTCCGTTCTTTTCATGATCATGCAGCACCGCCGCACGTTGGTCGGTGTTTAGCCCCGCCAAAATATTTTCTACATCCATATTAATTCAATCGTATTTACAAAGAAGTACCGAACACGTCATCCTGAGGACTGCAAGGACGAAGGATCCAATGCAGAACATAACTGGATTCTTCGCTTCACGATGTTACGCTCAGAATGACGTAAACGTTATTCTTCCAATACACGTAGCCCCATAAACTACAGGCTCATATAGCAAACGGATAAAATTAAGGATATAAGAAATTATGGGTCCTATCGCATCGGCCTTACGACCTAGCTTCAAGATGACCATTTGCATTTTTCGGTGTTGACGGCACGGGTTTCTGCCCAACCAAGAACACGACAGCACCGAACAAACTCAATATCAAACTTACAAAATAAGCAAGCAACTGTATCACGACCGATTCAAGACCGGGCACTCCAGCACGTGCAAAAAGCGACTGCGCCAAGAATTCACGTGGACCAAAACCGCCAATCGAAATCGGGAGTGCACTCACAATAGCAACAAGCGGAATGTAATAGAAGTACCACGACATCGAGAGGTTCACGCCAACCGCAATCCCGCAGAAAAAGTGGACAAAGATGCGCAACGCCTGAGTGACCGTCGAAAGGCAAATGATGTTTACCCAAAGTTTCTTGGAACGGAACTTCTGGAAGCGTTCAAACATGCGCAACAAGCGCGTCTCGATTTTTTCGGGCAGCACCTTCCCCGCCATGCGGCAAAAGAAGCGGCCAATGCGACGGCTCAAAAGCCCTGCAAACATCACGCAGAAGCCCATGAAAATCCAAACTGACGGCCACATGAACGCGCGCTGTTCCGGATCGTGCACAAAGAACAACACACCGACCGCAAGCGCAAATAACGTAATAAAGAAAAGTCCAAACAAACGATCAAATACCGTAGCCGTAAAACCCGCACCAACGGTATCTTGACCGCCCTGCACACGGATGTCGTAAACTTTCTTGGCATCGCCACCAACGTTTCCCGGCATAAAGTTATTGAAGAAAAGTCCGACATGATAAAGCTTGAGGAGCTTTCCATATTTCATGTGGACGCCCTGTTTTTCGAGCAACAACTTCCACTGGTAGCAAGCCGTAAAGTTCGAGACCGCAAGGCAAAGAAGTGCAAGCACAAGCGGGAACACACTGTTGTTTTTAAACAAGTTGGAAAGGTCACTTGCACTCCATTCCGGATCGCTCACAATGTTACTATAGACAAAGTAAGCAGGAACAAGTGTTACCACCAGTTTCAAGCAAAAAACAATCAGTGACTTGAGCTTCGGATTCAATTTCATTTTCGTACGCCACCCTCAACCGTACGTTCCAACAATTCTAGAGTTTCGCGAGCAGACTTTTCCCAGCTGAACGTGAGCGCATAACGCTTGGCATTCCGGCCAAGATTCGCACGCAATTCAGCATCGCCATAAACTTTTTCCATTGCAGATGCACACGCGGGCGCATCTCCCGACGGGAACAGAATTCCCGTCTCGCCGTCACGGACGCTGTCGCGCAGTCCCGGCACATCCGACGCGAGCGTCGTCTTGCAGAGCTGCGCCGCTTCCATCACCGTGAGGCCCCAGCCTTCCTTGTAGCTCGTCTGCAACAACGCAAGCGAAGACGAAAGCAGTTCGTACTTGCGAGCGGCAGGCACAAAGCCAGTCAATTCCACCTTGCCTTCAAGTCCATGAGCTTTAATCCAAGCGGGGAGCTTTTTCAGAAGCGGACCACCACCGACAATTTTCAACTGGACTTCGGGATGTTTCTGCGAAAAAATTACAAACGCTTCGAGCGCCGTCCAAATCCCCTTGTAGCGATGCACGCGCGACAGCCAAATAAAATACGGAGCCCGCGCATTTTTGCCAGCATCAGCATTCTCGAGAGCTGCATTCGCACGAACTTCTGCATTCTCGTTCGTTTCACGAGATTCCGCGCATTCTTGCGGAGCGGCTATCGGCGGCATTTCCGAACCATTATAAATCACGGAAATCCGGCTTTCGTCCACGCCAATTTCAGCAAGCTCTTTCTTGGTACTCGGACTCACCACCACGAACGGCTGCGTGCGGTAGAACAACGGAATGATGCGTTCAAAGAACCAGACGCCAAACGCAATCGGGAAAAACGCTTCGGAGAAAATCGACTTCCGCCACAGGTGATGCATCTGCACCAACAGCGGCTTGCGGACGAACCAATGGGCAAAGACCGGCAATTTGTTCAAATCCTCGACGACAACATCGAAGTTGAATTCGCAATCGAGCTTTTTCAAATTCATAGCGACCGTCAATTGGAACATCAAATCACCGCCCTTGCGGACAACCTGAATTCCATCGACAACTTCGCGTTCCTTTGCGCCCGGGAACGATGTCGTAAACAGGACAACTTCATGCCCCATCTCTACAATTTTCGAGAAGATGCGGTGCAAATGCTTTTCGGCGCCACCGGCAGCCGGATGCATGCGATCTCGATAATTTACGACAAGGATTTTCAAGCAACTACCTAAGGTTTACGGCCAATAACACCAATGCAAAGCTGAGTGTAGTGCATCACCGGCACAGACTGGAGGCTATCCAAAATCTTGTCCTTAATCTTCTGGTAAGCCGTGCCATCGAGCGGATACTTCGGAAGTTCAATACCGATCTTGAAGCAAAGTTCACGCAAGATTCGGTAGTAAAGGTTCGGACGCATCCAGTCGCCATAAGCGTAAATGCATTCAAAGCCAGCATCACGCATAAGTTTCTTGAGTTGTCCCATCGTGAATTGCTTTTCCCAACCGGCGAACCACTTGTCCATCGCAATCAAGATATGCTTGATAACCGTGTACGGGTGGATAGTCTGCGGAACATCGCAAAGGCAGCAACCGCCATGCTTGACGATGCGGTAATTTTCCTGAATCAGCGGGAGCGAATCCTTGAAATGTTCGGCCAAGCCCTGGTGGAAAACCAAGTCAAAAGTATTGTCCGGAAACGGCGACTTGAAAGCATCGCCACGAACCAAATGCAAATTCGTAAGGCCTTCGCGTTCACGGAGCGAATTCACAATTTTAAGGCTGTTTTCGGCGTAATCGAGCACATAAACATCGGCGCCGAGGCGAGCAAGTTCGGCACTATCGCGACCGGTTCCTGCACCGACCTCCAAAACCTTCAAGCCCTCGAGCTTAAAATTCTTCTTAATAGCTTCTATAATAGACGGCGAAGACGGATAGACCTTGTCCATGTCGTTCTTGCGCTGCCAAAAACGGTTCCATACGGATTGATCGGGTTCTTTAATCGACATAACGGGAAAAATATACGAAATTTAGAACTTAGAACTTAGTTGGTAGAACTTAGAAATAGACCATACTGCGCGGTCATTGCACTTCGTGCATGACTCTCCGGCTTAACCATGCCAAAATGCAAGCATTTTGTCGCGGTGTTCGCCTTGCAAGTCATTCTCGACCTGTCTTCCTCGCGTACGCGAGGAACCATCATTTCTCGAATTGCAATTGAGAAGCCGAAGGATCTAGAGACTTATCTCAAAATGAAACACGCGCGTCCAAAGCGGAACCGCAATGTTCATAATGAACATTCGAATGAGGCTCTTTTACATTTTTCGGCAGGGATGCACCCGTCCAACTTGTCACGTTTTTGAAAATTTGTTATATTTTTACGACACTTTTATAAAAACACGACACGTAATTCCCTCATTTTCGCCTCACAAAACCGCAAATGGGGGCTATAAAGGACTTTTTGTAAAAATTTTGGAAAATTTTACACATTTGGCACGCAACTTGCTTTAAAAAAGCGATATTATAGGAGCAAGGTTTTTAAAATGCATATTGATTCTACCGATACCACTCTCAAAAGATACCTAGAAGATATTCGTCGCACAGCACCTCTCTCCCGCGAAGAAGAACAGATTCTATTCCAGAAAGCTAAAGAAGGCGACAAAATCGCCCGTAAAAAGCTCATTTCCGCAAACATGCGTTTCGTGCTCAAAGTAGCAATCCAGTACCGTGGCTGCCCGATTCCTCTGCCGGACTTGGTCAGCGAAGGCGCTATGGGGCTCGTCCGCGCTATCGAATCGTTCGAACACACCCGTGGTCTTAAATTCATCAGTTACGGCGTTTGGTGGATCAAGGCATATATTACTCGCGCTATTAACGAACAGGGCAACCTCATCCGCTTGCCGGCAAACCAGCACCTCCGCGTGCGCAAGGCTTTGCATGAACAGTCCCGCGGTAAGGAAATCAACGAAGAAATCCGCGAACTCATCCAGATCGGTCAGCGCGGTGTTTCGTTCGACAGCCCGCTCAAGGCAGACTCCAAGGCTACTTACGCCGAAGTCCTCCCGGACAGCGGCGCCTCGAACCCGGAAGCCGACTCCGAAATCCAGAGCGTCGAAGCTTTGGCCCGCGACCTCATGGAGCAGCTCCCGGAACGCGAAGCCCGAGTCATCACAGGCATTTTCGGCATCAACCAGGAAGCTCCGCAGACACTGCGCGAAGTGGGCGAATCCATGAACATTTCCCACGAACGTGTGCGTCAGTTGCGCGACCAGGCTCTCCGCCGTATCCGCAAGTACAACAGCAAGGACTTCTTGCAAGAAAAGAAGGACGCATTCTTGGCAGCGATTAATAAGTAACAAGCCAAAAGTTACGCTCAAAACACAAAACTCTTTCAAGCCCGCCTGCAAGCGGGCTTCTTTTTTTATGGAGAAAGCGTTACCGGCAGGCGTTCAGCACGTCGGTCACGATGCTGTCCATAAAAATCCAGCCACGGCCGACGAGTTTCAAGATTCCGCCTTCAAGCGTTGCAAAGCCTTTTTTGACCCACGGCTCATAGCCTTCCGGCGAAACAGAAATTCCGTCAGCAGCGAGCGCGTTCATGTCGAGACCAGAGCGTTGGCGAAGCGAAAGCCACACACGTTCCGTTAGGATGTCGTCCTTGTCCAAATCGTCGTATGTCAGCGATGCATCTGGCGAGCCTGCATTCACGTAATCGCGCCAGCGCGGATATATTTCCGGAGCGCAAAAACGGCGACCGCCAAAATAGCTGTGCGCCCCCGGCCCAAAACCGATATACTCGCCGCGATTCCAGTAATTCATGTTGTGCAAACTCTCGTCGCCCGGCTTTGCAAAATTCGACACTTCGTAACGCGCGAAGCCTTTTTTCTCGAGGATTTCGACACCGCCGAGATACATCGGTTCGTACAAACGCTCGTCAATTTTTTCTTCGCCACGCGATACGCGACCGCCCAAAAGCGTCCTCTCGCCCACATTCAATCCGTAAAAGCTCAAGTGCCCAAGCGGAAAATCCGACAAGCGATCCACATCGCTCAAGAAAGAATCCACAGACTGTCCCGGCAAATCAAACATCAAGTCGCCCGAGACTTTCACCTGCGGAAGCGACGTCAACAACCGCAAAGCATCAAAACCTCGTTCCACCGTGTGCCTGCGACCAATACGGTCCAAGAGCGTTTGCGAAAACGTCTGAAGCCCAAGGCTAAAGCGACGTACACCGCACGAAAGCGCCGTCTGTACAGATTCTTCGGTACACGATTCTGGATTAAATTCCATCGAGACTTCGTCAAGCGAATCTACACGAACGCCGCATTCCGCAAGCACGGCAAAAATCCGTTCCAGGCACGCGCCCGGCAAAATCGAAGGCGTTCCACCACCGAGATAAAGCGTTCGCGCTTGCGAAAGAACGTTTTGGGGTGACGCCGAATGCGATACAGGATGCGTCGCCGCAAAAGTACGGATTTCACGTTCCAACAAGCCTGCATATTCTTCGAACAGCCGAGCATTCGCAGGCATCACGCGGAAGTCGCAATAATCGCAAATTTTCGCGCAAAACGGAACATGAATATAAATACCGAACATAACTCAAATATAGGTTTTTACCACCGCACGCCGCGACCCCACCCATGGGAGTTCTTTTTATTCGTTAAGAGATTTTTACTCTATCTTTGTACAACGAACAGAATAACCTGCTATTTTTTCAGCACGACGATTTTTTGCTGTTCCCGTTGCATCATCACTATAACGCGAAACATATGCCGCATAAGCAAATTCCGCTTTATCATACTCATGTTCTTGTGGATACCGCCAGAAGAATGTTTCGTTTACATCTTCAAACCCACCGTTAATGGTTCGCGCCCCGGCCCCAATTAAGGAAAAACCACTTGTATTGTATCCACTAAAACACTGAGAACGTAAACCAAGAGGTATTCCTTCATCATATTTGTCATAATAGTCTTTCACGATTTCGTAATCGTGCCACGTAAACAAGCGCCATCCATCAGGGCAAATTCCCTGATGTTCACTTTCTATTTTTTTATAGCAACTTTCTGTATTGCAACGGCTGGGCAACTGCATCATTTCGGCCCACTGGTATAAGCCACCATACTTGTCACAATATGTAGTGTCGTTATTGTAGCAATAGCGTTCCATCTTTGTATCGTCATTCTGGTCATTTTCGCCAAGAACCATCTCGCCGATGTTCAAATTTTCAGCCATAACGGTAACAGATCTTCCTGTTTTATACGAAGTTGCCGTATAGTAATAATAACTACGGCCATTACGCGGGTCGACAAAAGTCTTGTAAATGGAATCCCTAAGATTCCAGTTATCCGCTAAGCATTTAAAATGATCAAACGGAACATATTCGCTGCTAGAGGATTCAACTTTTTTACTAGAAGAAGACAAATTCGCTGAGCTCAGCCGAAGCGAACTAGAACTGGATTCTACTTTTTTACTAGAAGACGATTGCTTACTGCTACTGCTCAGGGCAACGGAAGAAGAAGAAACAGTCTTGACGGAAGACGAGGAAGTAATCTTTTGACTAGAACTTGACGGATCCCCTTCGCTACGCTTCGAGGATGACGACTTCACGTCATTGCGAGGAGTCGAAGACGACGAAGCAATCTTTTTACTGCTACTTGAAGGGCGATTCCCGCTTGAAGCGGGAATGACAGATGAAGAGGAAGAAGACGACACATTATCGTCATTTACGGAAGTACCGCTGTTGCCGCCACAAGCGGCAAGGGCTATAGTTAAAGTTATGGACGCAATAATGCTATACTTGAAATTTCTCATTCTAAACCTCGTCCATATACACATTTTTATTATAAAAATAGATAAAATCATCACACGGCACAATCCGCGTGGCCAAAGAAATATCGCACATAAAAATTTTTCACTTTTTTCACCCTATCCCCTTTACAATTGGAAATTTTATTTCTATTATTGGGTCACCTCGCGGGAATAGCTCAGTTGGTAGAGCACGACCTTGCCAAGGTCGGGGTCGAGGGTCCGAGTCCCTTTTCCCGCTCTAAAATAAAAGAACCACCTACTAAGGTGGTTTTCTTTTTTTATGCCGTAATTTGGACGAGGACCCGAGAAGAGGGGCCGACTAAACAACGAGATGCACGAAGTGCCTACGAGTTGTTTAGGAACTCTCGCCTCATGGCGAGAGGCCCGCAAGGGTGAGGAGCTAGCCGGGCGCAAGACCGGAAACTAGCGACGAATCATTCCCGTTCCCGCTCTAAAACGAAAAAGACACCTTAACGGTGTCTTTTTTGTTTTATACTGAAATTGACTCGGGTACGAGACTCCTTGGGGTCGAGGGTGCGGCATAATTTGGCTCATGCACGAAGTGCGAAGAGGCAAATTATGGCTTGACGCGAACGTAGTGAGCGCAAGCCCGAAGGGGCAAAGGCCAGCCGCGCAGCGGGAACTGGACTTTGACACTAAACAACGAGAAGCACGAAGTGCGTACAAGTTGTTTAGGATTTATCGCTTAGCGATAAACCCGTAGGGTGGCTGGACAGCCTTGCGTAAGCAAGGTGACTGGCCAAGCCATCAATCCCGTCGCCCGCTCTAAAACAAAAATTTTCACTTTTTTCGCCCTACACCCCTTTATAACTACAAATTTTATTTCTATATATGGGCTGTCCTCGCGGGAATAGCTCAGTTGGTAGAGCACGACCTTGCCAAGGTCGGGGTCGAG
>NZ_CACZDK010000026.1:83608-105732 GCF_902779965.1 Fibrobacter succinogenes
GGCTTGACGCGAACGCAGTGAGCGCAAGCCCGAAGGGTCAAAGGCCAGCCGCGAAGCGGGGACTGGACTTTGACAATCCCTTTTCCCGCTCTAAAAAAGAGAACCACCTACAAAGGTGGTTTTCTTTTTTATATCGTAATCTGGACGAGGACCCGAGAAGAGGGGCCGACTAAACAACGAGATGCACGAAGTGCCTACGAGTTGTTTAGGATTTATCGCGCAGCGATAAACCCGTAGGGTGGCTGGACAGCCTTGCGTAAGCAAGGTGACTGGCCAAGCCATCAATCCCGTCGCCCGCTCAAAACAAAAATTTTCACTTTTTTCTCCACACACCCCTTTATAACTACAAATTTTATTTCTATATATGGGCTGTCCTCGCGGGAATAGCTCAGTTGGTAGAGCACGACCTTGCCAAGGTCGGGGTCGAGATAGCTCAGTTGGTAGAGCACGACCTTGCCAAGGTCGGGGTCGAGGGTCCGAGTCCCTTTTCCCGCTCTAAAAAAGAAAAACCACCTACAAAGGTGGTTTTCTTTTTTATATCGTAATCTGGACGAGGACCCGAGAAGAGGGGCCGACTAAACAACGAGATGCACAAAGTGCGTACGAGTTGTTTAGGAATTATCGCGTAGCGATAAGCCAGGCGTTACGGGCTGGCGCCTGAAGCCCGTTAGAAGGGGTAGCGCCCCTTCGGCAAGCTCAAGGACCGTGGTCCGCCGAGAATGCCGATGGAAGCGAGGGGGAGACTTCCCCCACCCACCCTATTTACAACTTTATATCAGAAAGTCTCGTACTCTCGACCCTATCAAATTCCAGCTGGATTTCGGCGGAGGGTTCCTTGGTCAAGAGGCTCACGACGACGATTGTCACGAAGGAAAGGATAAAGCCCGGCACGAGTTCGTAAATCTGGAAGATTTCGGCGGAGAATCCGGAGAGGTAGAATTTCCAGATAAACGTTGTGAGGCCACCCACGAGCATACCGCTAATTGCGCCAGCGAGAGTCGTACGTTTCCAGAAGAGGGCGAGCAACATAATCGGGCCAAAGGTCGCGCCGAAGCCACCCCAGGCAAAGCTCACGAGGCTCATCACCACATCAAGGAAGCTCTTGCCGTGCTTCACGCCGTCGGCACTTGGAGCGCCCTGCATAGCGACAATCACTGCGATAAGCGTAATCACCACGACCACACCGCGGCTCACCCACATCACTTCCTTGTTGCTTGCGTTCTTGCGGAACAGGTGCTTGTAAAGGTCGTTACTGAATGCAGATGCGGACACGAGAAGCTGGGAGTCGGAGGTACTCATAATCGCAGCGAGAATGGCGGCCATGAGGATGGCGGCAATCGCCGGATGGCAAAGAGCCTGGCAGAGGACCATGAAAATGCGTTCCGGGTCATCCACGGTGATGCCGTGAGCCGTCACGTAATAGCGACCGAGGAGAGCAATCATCACGACTGCAGCAAGGCAGATAATCACCCAGGTCATGGCGATGCGGCGAGAATCCTTGATTTCTTCGGCGTTCTTGATGGACATAAAGCGCACGAGGATGTGCGGCATGCCAAAGTAGCCAAGGCCCCACGAGAGGCTAGAAATCAGTGCGATAAGACCAATGGACTTGCCCGTCGTTGCGTTCGTGAAAAGGCTCATCAAGTACGGATTCTGGGCGTTCACCGCATCCATCGTCGGTGCAAAACCGCCAGAGCCGCTCATGATCATCAGCGGAATCACGAGAACCGCGATAAGCATCATCGAAGCCTGGATGAAGTCTGTCCAGCAAACGGCAAAGAAGCCGCCCATGAACGTGTAACTCACCACCACGACCGCACCAAGGATAAGGCCCGTCGTGTAGTTCATTCCAAAGATGGTTCCGAACAACTTAGCGCAGGCGACAAAGCCCGAGACCGTGTAGAACAAGAAGAACGCGAGAATGAAAATCGAGGCAATCACGCGGATGATGCCCTTATTGTCGCGGAAACGGTTCGAGAAGAAATCCGGGAGCGTAATCGAGTCGCCGCAGAAATGGCTGTACTTGCGGAGCCTGCGACCGACGATTTTCCAGTTGAAATACGTGCCAACCACAAGGCCGATACCGATCCAAGCTTCGGAAAAACCGCTCACGAACACGGCACCCGGGAGGCCCATCAGCATCCAGCCGCTCATGTCAGAAGCCTGGGCGGACATGGCGACCACCCACTTGTTCATGCCGCGGTTACCGAGGTAATAGGCGTTCAGGCTGTTTGCCTTGCGAGAGAAATATGCTCCGATGCCAAGCATCATCATGAGATAAAGGATAAAGACGACTAACGTCATGAGAACTCCTTATTGTTTTTTATAAAAAGTAAAAAAGAAACTTGATGGATCCCCTACGCTTCGCTCCGAGGATGACCGTTTCGGGAACAGCGACTTTACAATTCTTGACCACTTTACAATTCGCGGAGCTGGCGGTTATAGACAATACGCTTGCCTTTTACGCCATCGGTGGCGCAAACGTGGTCCACGGGAGGCTTGAGCAAGTTTGCCACAAGATGCGCGGCAACGGTTTCTGCACGCACCGGGCGGAAATGCGCCGGCACCCATTCCGGGTGCGCCCCAAAAAGTTTCTGCATCAATTCTTCGCCAAAGCGTTTGTCTTTATGTTTACCCAAGAGCAACGAAGGACGAACGAGCGTAAGCGACTCGAAGCCCATCATTGTAAGGCCTTCTTCGAGTTGCCCTTTCAAGCGATTGTAAAAGAAAGGCGATTGGGAATTTGCGCCCATGGAGCTAATACACAAGAAATGCTTAACGCCCTGGCGCTTTGCCAAAGCTGCAAGTGTCAGCGGCAAACGCAAATCGATTTTTTCTTGGGCTCGTTTGCTCCCGGCCTGCTTGAGCGTTGTCCCCAAACAGCAAATCACGGCATCGCAACCGCTAAAGTTCGAACAAACGCTAGACGCCCACTGTTCTTCGGGGCGCGCGTTCAACAGTTCGTCAAAATCGACAACATCAAACTTGAATTTAGAGGCCCCTTGCAAAACGCCCCATTGCCCTAAATCAGGGACTGAGCGCACCGGGCAATAAACACACTCAACCTCGTCCAACCGAGCAAGCAGTTGCAAAACATTTTTACCGACAAGCCCAGTCGAACCAAGAAGAGCGACCTTCATTAAACACCTTCGTCGACTTCGTCTTTAGGAATCATCCAGCCAACTTCATCACCACGAACCGGAAGTGCCGTAATAACACCCGCTTCATCGACAATGACAGCGATTCCCGACAGGTAGTTAACCCAGCGGAACGGAGAAACATGCGCCTTCAAATCAACGGTCCTATTAGAGACAAATGCAATCAGCGGTTCCACCAACATGTCATGGCTAACAAGCACACTGACACGCTTCCAATTCGGCATATTCGCTACAATAACTTCGTTGACAAACTGGTTTCCACGCGGATAAAAATCATGGAAATACGAAACAATAGCAGAAATAGTAATACGATCACCATAAGAATACTGAGCAATATACTTTAGATTACCGCCCCTCTTTGAAACAACAGAATCCAGCGTACTACTGGGCACCGTCAAGAAATAACCGCCGTCAATGCCGTTCCAAGTTTCGACAACAGCACCTGCTTCACCGCGACCAACCGCAATATTCTCGCAAGTTGTACGTGTACGCACAAAATCAGTCGATGCATAATAGAACGATTCTTCGCCAACAAGCTTTGTACCAAGAGTCTGCGCCATCTGGACTCCGATTGGAGTCAGTTTCGATTCTACTCCCGTATTTTTCTTTTCGCGTTTGGAATGACGAATCACAAATGCAATCTTGCTCGTCTTGGGCACAGCCTTGTAGACATCGCCCATGTCGTAGAAACCGTCAACATCCGGTGCAAGCGCGAGCGCACCCGGAGTAGTCAGAAAAGTAAAAGGACCATTTATTATGGGCGTTACAGCTGAGCTCGATGACAACACCACATCAAACGAACTCGAACTTGCCTGATTATCTGGAATTTTTTGAACAGAAGAACTCGATACCGGAGTAAAAATATTTTCGCTAGAAGAAGATTGATTTTCAACCGGCTGGCTTATCGGTTCTGCAACACTCGACGACGAAACAATAGCCGATGACGAAGCAACACTCGACGACGAGGCAACAGCCGTGTTCGGAGCGGACGGGAGCTCACTAGATTCGCCACAACCGGCAAAGAAACAAAGCCCGGCAAAAAGGGCGCTCACAAGATACTTGGCGGAAAGATTTTTCATAATCCAAAATTCCTCATATACTAACATAGAAATTTAGATTATTCCCTAAAATTTTCTCGTAAATTTTTATAATTCTGACAAAAATCTGCCCAAAAGCGCACAAATCATGTGCACCATCACAAAAAAGTGCATTTTCGCTCCAGACTTCTCAAAACTATTTATATTTAGCACATCACTTTTATCAGAGGCTGGATGTTATCTAGTAAATATTGGTTCATTGTTTAGGGCCTTGGAAGACGAATGTTTTCAAGGCGGTCTTCCAAGGTGATTGTGCCGATTCACACAAAAATTTTGGAGATAAACAATGAAAAAATACAATATCCGCACGGAACAACCGCGCGACTTTAAAATCGTCGAAAATCTCACCCGAGAAGCATTTTGGAACGTTTACCGTCCCGGCTGTGTGGAGCATTTTGTTCTCCACCATTACAGGAACGACCCAAGCTTTATCCCAGAGCTCTCGCTCGTCATGGAAGATGACAGACAAATTATCGGACACGTGATGTACGCGTGGTCGAAAATCGATGATGACGACGGACGCAAAATCCGCATGATGACCTTCGGTCCAATCAGCATCCACCCCGACTACAAACGGCAAGGATACGGCAAGGCTCTCCTCGACTATTCCATGGAACTCGCGCGCAAGATGGGCGCAGGTTGCCTGCTCATCGTCGGAAACATCGGATTCTACGGCAAGAGCGGATTCGTCCCCGCTTACACCAAGGGCATCCGCTACGCCGACGACCCGAACAGCGACGCGCCATACTTCTTGTGCAAGGAACTCGACGAGGGATTCTTGGACGGAGTGACAGGCTCGTACAAAGACCCCGAGGGCTACTTCGTGACCGAGCGAATGCCCGAAGAATTCGAGAAGTACGAAGCAAACTTCCCACCTAAGGAAAAGCTAGTACTCCCCGGACAGTTGTAATCAAACGCTTTCCCCGCAATAACGAGATGCGCCGCAACGCACTCGGGATGCGCGGAAAATAGCAAAGGCAGCTCGCGTGCGCGGGCTGTTTTTTTTCAATCAACAAAGCCAACTATAAAATAGACCCCCAAAGATATTATTAAAAATATTACAAGAAAACAATTCTTACACATACAACGAATTCGCCAAAGAAATTAAGAAAACACGAGAAACCGTTCATAACAAACTCAACAAGCATCAAAAGTTCGATCTAATCCGCAAAGTCGAAGCCAACGAGTTACTCTACCGTTGGGTACTTTCATACGCGGACAGCGCCACAGTCATCAAGCCTTATTCCCTCCGCAAGCGCCTATACGACTTTTCAGGCTTCCTATACAGCACTTATTTCCGGAAATAGTTTAATTTTATTCACTAAAAGCGCGATTTTTATCACATAGCCCTGCCAAAAACCATAAAAATATGTGCTTCGCCCCAAAATCTCGTAAAAATTTCTAAACTTTTATTGGGTTAAATAACCAACACCAGGCAGGTTAGATTTATGGCTAAAACAACCAAGAACGCAAGTGATATTACCGTGCTCGGCACCGATGCGGAAGCATTCCGCAAAGCATTCACCGACCACATCCACCACACGCTCGCCCGCAGCAAATACACGGTGACGGACCATGAAAAGTTCCTCGCCGTTGCATACGCCGTGCGTGACCGTCTTGTCGACCGCTGGATCAAGACGCAGAACACCTATTACGAAAAAGACGTCAAGCGCGTCTATTACTTATCTCTCGAATTCTTGATTGGCCGTACGCTCGGCAACTCCGTGTTGAACCTCGACGTCGAAAGTGCTGTTACAGAAGCACTCGATGAAATCGGCATGACGCTCGAAGAACTCCGCGAACAGGAAGTCGATGCAGGTCTCGGTAACGGCGGTCTTGGCCGCCTTGCAGCTTGCTTCCTCGACTCCATGGCAACGCTCGAACTCCCGGCTACCGGTATGGGTATCCGCTACGAATATGGTATGTTCAGCCAGAAGATCGTGAATGGCGAACAGGAAGAACAGCCGGACAACTGGCTGCGCCTCCCGAACCCGTGGGAAATCGCTCGCCCGGCTAACGCTATTAAGGTTCCGTTCTACGGCTACGTCGTGAGCTGGATGGACGAAAACGGTCGCCTCCGCAACCGTTGGGAAACGAAGGACTATGTTATGGCTCTTCCGTACGACACGCCGATCCCGGGTTACAAGAACAACACGGTGAACAACCTCCGCCTCTGGAGCGCCAAGTCCGCCGACGACTTCGGTCTTAGCTATTTCAACAACGGTGACTACATCGCCGCTGTGCAGGACATGGAACTTTCCGAAACTATTTCGAAGGTGCTCTACCCGAACGACGCTTCGATGAACGGTAAGGAACTGCGTCTCAAACAGCAGTACTTCCTCTGCTCTGCATCTTTGCAGGACATCATCAAGCGCTTCAAGAAGCTCCACAAGAACGACTGGAAGATTTTCCCGGAAAAGGTCGCTATCCAGTTGAACGATACGCACCCGGCAATTTCTATCGCCGAAATGATGCGCATTCTCCTCGACATCGAAAATCTCGAATGGGACGAAGCTTGGGACATCGTGACGCACACGTTCGCTTATACGAACCACACGCTCATGCCGGAAGCTCTCGAAAAGTGGCCAGTTAGCTTGTTCGAAAAACTCTTGCCGCGCCACCTCCAGATCATTTACGAAATCAACGCTCGCTTCCTCCGCATGGTTTCCATGAAGTGGCCTGGCGACAACGCTCGTCTCGCTCGCATGAGCCTTATCGAAGAAGGCGGCTGCAAGATGGTCCGCATGGCTTACCTCTCCATCGTGGGTTCGTTTGCCGTGAACGGTGTGGCTGCGCTCCACTCCGACCTCCTCAAGACCACGCTCTTCAAGGACTTCTACGAACTGTGGCCTGAAAAGTTCAACAACAAGACGAACGGTGTTACGCCGCGTCGTTGGGTCCGCAAGGCTAACCCGGCCATGTCCGAGCTCATCTCTTCTAAGATTGGTGAATCTTGGGTCAAGGATTTGGACGATTTGAAAAAGCTCGAAAAGTTCGCCAAGGACGCCGATTTCCAGAAGAAATTCATGGAAGTCAAGAAGCAGAACAAGGAACGCCTCGCCAAGTACCTCAAGGCAACGCAGAATGTCGATGTCGATACCAACACGTTCTTCGACGTGCAGGTCAAGCGCATTCACGAATACAAGCGCCAGCTCTTGAACATCCTCCACGCCATCCACCTCTACATCCAAGTGAAGGACGGCAAGGAAATCATGCCGCGTACCATCATGATCGGTGGTAAGTCCGCTCCGGGTTACTGGATGGCTAAGCAAATCATTCGTCTTGCAAACGCTGTCGCAAGCATCATCGATGCAGACCCGGCATGCAAGGGCAAGCTCAAGATGGTGTTCCTCGAAAACTACCGCGTGTCTTTCGCCGAAAAGATTATCCCGGCAGCAGACCTTTCCGAACAAATTTCTACCGCCGGTACCGAAGCTTCGGGTACAGGTAACATGAAGTTCGCTTTGAACGGAGCTCTCACCATCGGTACGCTCGACGGTGCTAACGTGGAAATGAAGGAAGAAGTCGGCGACGACAACATTTTCATCTTCGGTCTCACCGTTGAAGAAGTGACGGACCTTCTCGCCAAGGGTTACCGCCCGCGCGACTTCTACGAACACGATGACGATCTCCGCCGCGTGATTGACCTCATCGCTTCTGGCTTCTTCAGCCCGGATCATCCGGAAACATTCAAGCACATTGCAGAAAAGCTCCTGTCGCATGACCCGTACATGCTCTGCGCTGACTTCCGCAGCTATGTGGATATGCAGAAGAAGGTTGCTGAAGCTTACCAGGACAAGAAGCACTGGGCAGAAATGGCAATTCTCAACGTCGCTCGCATGGGCAAGTTCAGTTCTGACCGTACCATCAAGCAGTACGCCGAAGAAATCTGGAACGCCAAGCCGTGCAGCATTACGCTGTAATTAGTAGGCAGTAGGAAGTAGGCAGTGGTTAGTAAAATAATCACAGCTCCGCTGTCTGGCTAGACTAAAAAAGTCCGCGATGAGAGTCGCGGACTTTTTTAATGATGAATAATTGTTTCGTTTAGGATGACACTGTAGAAATTGTCGCGAGCTTTACAGCATCGGCAGCACTTTGCGCGGCGCGCCTTCCCCATTCAGAACAAGCGCCAGCCATTAGCTTCAAGAAAAATTTATGCTCATTTTCAAGCGAATCCGAAATGTGAACGACTTCTCCATTTTCGCTATGCGGCGCAAGGCTTACAGAATAATCATATGCGGGGGATTTCGCTGAGCGAGCAAATTCAACAGAAATCGTTCGCACATCAATATCGCTATTTCGATCGACAATAAAATCGAGTTCGGTCCCTGCAAGAGCATTCTTCACAACATTAATTTGCATTTGGGCTCGATCACCATTTTTAGAAATCGCAAATTTCGTCACTTTCAAATCGTCATAGCAAAACATCGAAAGGCAAAGGCTCAAGTCGTGAACAAGCAAATCCAATGCAACATTCACATCGCGGCAACGCGCAGAATACTTGTGTTCACGGCGAAATTCCAAACGCACAGGAGTTTCCACAGAATCTACAACACTACTAGTTCCGCCATTTAGCAATTTGAGTTCAGCCTTCAAATGCTTACGGAAATTAAGGAACACCGGATTGAAACATTCCGATTGTGCCACAAAAAGAACAACATTATTGCGAGTCGCCAAATCAACCAATTCTTGCGCAGAGTCGCCCGTTATCGCAAGCGGTTTTTCCACGAATACCGAAATTTTCCGTTCAAGGCAAAGTTTTACATATTGATAATGCGTTGTCGCCGGAGACGCAACAACAGCAAAATCAATCTTTTCATTAGAAATAAATTCTTCAACTAAAGACGATTTAATATTTCCCGCACCGTCCAAATCTTCCAAATCAAATATTTTAACAAATTGCACACCGGACTTTTCAAAAAAATTTCGATGACGTTCGCCCATGGTGCCATATCCAAATAAAACAGCCTTGTAATTTCTATTCATAAACACAACTATCCCCAAAAATTTTATAGACTTTTCCGTTCGGCATTCTTTGCATTTTTTTCCATGTACATTCGCTTATCAGAAATATCCATAGCCTGCATCAAGCTCATCAAAACCGATTGAACTTCGCAATAGCCAAACGAAACACAAATAGGTTTGCCTTTAAGAAGTAACGTATGCGAAACTTCGTTCATGTTATCAATATATTTTTTGCACTCTTCTTGCGTCGTATTCGGGAGAATCGCAAAGAACTCGTCCCCGCCCATACGGAATATCACAGCCTTTTCAGGGAGTCCCACGCGGAACAGCGAGGCCGTAAGCCGAATCAATTCATCGCCAATCGTATGACCGTAAGTATCATTAACCGTTTTCAAGCCATCACAATCCGCAGATATTACGCATAAAGGATACATATTCGGCTTCATGAAATTGGTAATCCATTCATCCAAATAATGCCGATTGTACAGTCCCGTCAACATATCGGTGTGAGCATACTTTTCAAGTTTTTTTTCAAGCAAAACTTTTTCAGTCACATCATTGATAAGTCCGACGATGCCAATAATATTCCCATCATCATCACGCACAGGATTTTTAATCAATTCAAGGTATTCCGTCACTCCATCTTGATTAATTTCGATAACGTAACTAACGCCCTTGCCCGTGCGAATAATTTCGCGATCCTGCTCCATCGCCAGTTTCGCATTTTCCTTATCCTTGCGAATTTCCAAATCCGTTTTACCGGCAATATCCCAAGACGGGTCCTCTGCACCCTGAAGATGACGCCAATAATGTGTCGAAAAAACATAACGGCACTCGGTATCCTTGAAGAAAATATTAGAAGGAATCTCTTTTAAGATTCTCTTAAACAAGTCATAATCTATTTTTATCAAATTCATGGCCTGCTCCTTCTTCACCAAGGCGTCTTATCAATTTAATTTAGTATTCAGTATAGACTATTGCAACTGGTAGCGCTAAAGATTTATATTTGAAAATGGAATATTTAAGGGTATTTGCACCGCTATTGAGGTTTTTATGGATATTAAAAAAACAAATGCTGCACGTATTTTAGATCGTCAAAAGATTTCATACGAACTTATTCCTTACAAGGTCGATGAAAACGATCTCGGCGCACAACATGTCGCCGATAGTTTGGGCGAAGACATCAACCAAGTTTTTAAGACCATTCTTGTGCACGGGGATAAAATTGGCTACCTTATCTGTGTGGTGCCGGGAAATCTCGAAGTGGACTTGAAGGGTGCCGCCAAAGTGAGTGGCAACAAGAAAATCGACACCGTGCCGCTCAAGGATCTGCCCCCGCTAACAGGATATATCCGTGGCGGTTGCAGCCCGCTCGGACTCAAGAAAAACTTCCCGATTTTCATTCACGAAACAGCAATGCAGTTCCCGTACATTTACGTGAGTGCAGGAGAGCGCGGGCTTCAGTTGAAAGTTGCGCCAGCGGATCTAATCAAAGCGACACGAGCCACCGTTGGTTCAATCGCTCGCGTCCACCCGGAAGATCCGGACGCAAAATAATTTACAACAAAGGAAGGTTTGGTTTATGGTTTGTGAGTTAAAAAGCTTTCGCAAAAATATTGCGACGGGATTCGCCGTGGTAGGAATCGCTACGTTGTTTGCATGTTCTGGCGACAAAATTTGCGAGCCGCCTATACCGCAATTAGAATCGTCTTCGTCAAGCGAGGATTCTCTTAGCAGTTCTTCTCGGATGCTTTCGAGTTCTTCGAGCACAACTTCGACGCAACTCAGTTCAAGCAGCAATGACGCGCGAAGCCGTTCATCATCTTCATCTGTCATTCCCGCATCGAGCGCGAATTTTCCCTCAAGTTCTAGCGAAGGAACAATTGAAAGTTCCGCAACATCATCAAGCAGCATAGATGGCGGATCGATGCCCGCCGTGACGAGTTCTTCAAGCAGTGCCAAAACAGTATCATCGAGTAGCGCAGAACAAGTCGCGCAATACCTCTGGCACGATGAATTCGATGGCGACGCCATTGACAATAGCAAATGGATTTACGACATTGGCACGGGCTCAAGCGGCTGGGGCAATAACGAAAAGGAATACTACACAGACCGCAAAGAAAACGCCTACATCAAAGATGGAGTTCTGCACATTCGCGCTCAAAAAGAGAATTACAAAGGCGCACAATACACTTCGGCACGTATGCTTACCAAGGGCAAATTTGCATTCAAGTACGGCACGGTAGAAGCGCGCATTGCACTCCCGACAGGCAAGGGAATTTGGCCCGCCTTCTGGATGCTCGGCGAAAACTTCGACACCGTCGGGTGGCCCGCATGCGGCGAAATCGACATCATCGAAGCCGTCAACAGCGAGAACATCGTCTACGGCACAAACCACTGGGCAAACGGCGCCGAATATGCCACCTATGGCAACAACACCGGAAACTACCGCAATCAGAAATTCGAGCTTGACATCACGCAGTTCCACACGTACAAATTCACGTGGGATGAAAAATACATCCGCATGTTCGTGGACGATTTTATGTATCACGAAATTCTAATTGAAAACAATACCGGCGACACCGAAGAATTCCACAAGCCATTCTTCTTCTTGCTAAACGTTGCCGTCGCTGGAAACTGGCCCGGCTTTGAAGTAGACGATTCGCAATTCCCGAACGAAATGCTCGTAGATTATATTAGAGTAGGAAGTAGGAAGTAGGACAAATGCGTAGGTCGAGCGTCGTGGTCAACTTTGCTTGGACATGACCGAGGCCAGCATTTGGCACTTGAACGAAGTGAAAGTGCAAGTAGACGGTAGGCAGGAGTTAGTGGTTAGTAGGCTGAAGGGCGTTTGTTGAGGCGTCATCCTGAGCAACGCGATTATCTGCTATAACAAATTTTTTAAATCAATACACCTTACTTCTTGAGGTGCGTTTTCGCTGTTGTTCTTAATGCAATAGGCATAACGGTAACCATCATGCAAGTCGATTTCGCGGAAAGTATATTCCGGGCGCTTTTCATCGTGGTAAAGCGAAATATTTTCGTTTTCATCAACGCTCAAGGCAAACATATCCGGCATTAAGGACATGCCACGCCCTGTTACTTTCATATAACATTCTTTGAGCGTCCAAAGCCTATAAAACGCTTCCGACTGCGCCGGAAGCGATTCAAAACTTTTAATCCACGCGGATTCTTCGGGCTTAAAAAAACGTTCGGCAAGTCGCCCACGATCGCCCTTTATAATTTCGACATCGCAGCCCACCTCGAACGGCGAAATCACGGCCATCACTCGCTCGCCGGAATGAGATAAATTAAATTGTACATCAGGAAAATCCTCTAAGAACGGTTTTCCATTTTCACCATACGCGATATGTTCATCGGCGCCATCAAGCCCGGCCTCTTTGCACGCCAACTGGAGCAAAAGACCTACCCCAAGCGACTGCATTTTGCCCTTATCAAACTTAAAGGACCTTGTTTTTTTTTGACGATATTCGGGGATTTTCTTCAAAAAGCTTTCAAAAACGGAAGCATCCTTCAGAATTGAAATATCAGCGATGTAAATTCGGGTCGTTTCGAGCACAAAAAAAATATAAAAATATAACGTTCTCTCTTTTATTTATATAGTTTAAATAGGAACTACAAAGCAAGGAGAAAATCATGTCCAAATACAAATGCGAAACCTGCGGCTACGTTTACGACCCTGCAGTCGGTGACCCCGATAATGGAATTACCCCAGGTACCGCCTTCGAAGATTTACCAGAAGATTGGGTCTGCCCCATTTGCGGGGTCGGCAAAGAAGAATTCGCAAAAGAAGAATAATCAAAAGTTTCTAGTTTGAACCCGCCGGAGGCATTACAGCCTTCGGCATTTTTGATGCATTCAAATTTTGTATTTTTGCGTTATCCCCAAAACAGGATTCAATTTTTATGATGAACCGTCTGCAATAGTCCTTTTTGCAAGTTTACTAGTCAGCTGCTCCGATAGCGGAACATCCTCGAATGATTCTAACAATTTTTTCATGAACGAAGATGAAAATCATGCCGGCATGATGCGCGTAACAACAAACGAATCATCGACCCAAATGGGATCTAAACTGACCGTCCATTTTTCATACGATTTTTCAATCGACAAGCACGAAGTCACTTGCGGAGACTACTCCAAGCTCATAAAGAAAACTAATTGCGACGATCCCGAATTGCCTATAACCAACGTCACTTTTTTTGATGCAATACTTTTCGCCAACGAAAAAAGCAAGAACGAAAAACGAGACACAGCCTACAGCTACACGGCAGCAACATTCGATTCCGAGGGGCATTGCACCAACTTAGTAGGCTAACATTCCATGCCGAACGAGACGCTTACAGACTCCCGACCGAAGCCGAATGGACACTCATCGCCTCAAAGAACTGGGATCCGCAAAAAGGTTGGAACGCCAGCAATTCCAATTACAAATTACACAAGCCCTGCACAGCAAATTCAAACGAAGACTTTTGCGACCTTGCCGGAAACGTCATGGAATGGGTAAACGACTGGAAGGGAACCCTTCTCGATACATCCATAACAAACTACGCAGGCGCTCCCGATGGAGGCAACATCGGTGAACGAGTTTTAAAAGGCGGAAGTTACCGTAACGAAGCAGCAGCTACACTAGTTGAAAATCGCGGCGATGTTTACACCGTTACATCTTCAACAAAAGCTGAATACGTTGGGTTTAGGCTTGCATTCGGAAAAATTCCGGACGCCGTTTGGATGGATGCTCAGGGAAGCACAACCTCAAGTCCTATAAACATACTCAGACATCAGCCCAGCTGAAGAAAACGACTCAGACATATCAAAACAAACTTGTTTTCCGCATCGGAGAAACAGGCAACATAGCTTTCGTCAACTTCGCAAATGCGACCCCTACGGTCAAGGAAATACACGACACTCTCAATGCATACCACCCCACGCTTTCACCCAACGGAAACTTCATCGCATTTTCAACAAAGTACGAAGGCATCTCTGGAAAATCGCAGCTCTACGTTCGCCAACTAAATTCCATTGAAGCTGATAAAATAAAACTCGATGTAGAAAGCGCCGCAATTCCGCGCTGGCGTGTAGTCGGAGCAGACACAGAAATCGTTTACGTTTCAAGCACCGAAAGCAATTCCGATGAAGTCTCTTGGAAAAAAGGCAACACATGGAGCGTTCCTTTCGCCAACGGAAAATTCGGAAAACCGAAAAAACTTTTTGACGGAACATTCAACGGGGGCGTAAGTTCTGATGAAAAGTTCGCTATTTCTGGCGCAAGGCTGCTCCGCGCAAACGTAAACGGCAAATATGAAACGTGGTACAACAAAGAGCAAGCATGTAACGCTTCGTTCTCGGAGCTCACAAAACAAACCTTATTCCTAGACTTTGGAGGAAAAACGGGAAAAGAATTTTCCGGCAACAAATATACCACCCACGAGCAGCTTTTAATTGCAGACAGCACCGGCAAACTCATAAAGATGATTCCCGCCCCCAAAGGTTACACATTCGACCATACAGAATGGGTTCGCAACAAAGAACACCTCGCTATAGCAACACTCACTGACATTAATGGATTTCATCCTAAAATTGTTCTAATCAACACAAAAGATTCTAGCATCACAGAAATCGCAAATGGCTCTGAATTATGGCATCCAGACTTTTGGACAGGCAAGCAACAAAATTTCGAGACAACACTTGACTTAGACAGTGCTGGTCAATACGAACTCAACACACCCTTCACAGATCATAGAGTCACAACAATGACACGCTATGATATGGAATTGCTATACAAGTACCGCGATTCCATCAATGTTTTAATTTCCGGTTCATCTAGACCATGGACAGGAATAAATCCTATGATTTTGAACAACTCCCAGAAGGGAATTTTTGCAATCAACACGGGAAACTCTGCCGTAGATTTATCCGTTGCAAAAAGAATTTTCTTCGGATACGGGAAAAGCCTCTTACCGAAATTCAAGCTCGCAGTAGTTTCATTTGACATAGATATTTTATTCCAGCGCTACAATATAGAGCCCAATTACTGGGATCTTGTTTACAGACACACTCCGGGATTTGCTTACGACGAGTCTCATGAATTTTGGGACAAAGGATATCCCAACGGCTTATACGAACTCACTTGCGACGCCTACAGTATTAATAGCGAAAAAAAATCGGTGCAACAAGACATGCTAGGATTTGTTCATTACCCAACTGACGGTTGGCAAGGAAACCCAATTCTAGCCGACACCACCTACATGGACGCTTTCAATAAAAATCCAGCAGACATGCTGCTTGAAGAAGTTGAAGATTTTATCCAAGAAGCCCAAAAACATAACATCTACCTCATCGGAGTCATCTTCCCGCAATCTCCAGACTACAAAAAGACCGGAGCCTTCGGACTCTATGGGCTGCGCAGATCCGTAGCCAAGGAAATGATTGAAAAAATTCGGAAATACGAAGAAAAGTACAAGAACTTCAAACTGATGGACGAAAATAAAATGGGCAATCACGATTACACAGATGAAATGGCAATGAACAGCGACCATCTTGCAATCAGGGGGGCAGAACAATTGACAGTGCGCTTGGATTCCGTGATTCAAACTTTAAAAATCGATTGGAACAAATAGAACGATGCCGGCCTCAATGACCGGCATTTTTACAAATACAAATGACGTTTATGATTTCCCGAAGCGTAATAAACTTTTTTGTCTTCATACATGCGTTTGTCAATTTTTTTGAGAATTCGATCAACGCTACATTTGGACAAATCAAAAACACCACAGCCAATTGATGCGGAAAGCTTATATTTTTTTTGGCTATTTTGGTTGAATTCATCTAGATTCTCTTTGATTTGCGCTTTACATTTTTCAGCAACTTTCTCTTTTTCCGTATTCAACAAAATCACAAACTCGTCACCGGCAAAGCGAATCACAGTCCCTTCTGCGCCCACCGTTTTCTCAAGAATATCAGCCAACATAACAAGAGCTTCATCACCTTGAGAATGTCCAAAATTATCGTTGATGCTTTTAAAGCCATTCATATCTAGCATCATCATCGTGATTTTCCGTTTGCGTTTCAATTCTCCCGAAATCTTTTCCAAATAATAACGGTTATAAAGGCCTGTTAGTTTATCGATAAAAATATTTTCATTTTGCAGAGCCAACATCAAATTCGTGTACCCCACAGCAATGCCCACCCAAATCGTTGAAATCCCATAAAAAAACATTTGCAGACATACACAAATAAATATGGGCCAGACAAATTGCAAAACCGGGTAAAACTTGATTCCCCCGCTTCGAAATAGACTAATCAAATAAATTATCACACCGTCTGCCATAAGAACAACCTCAAGAATATTTTTAATCATGAACCACGGACCGCGAGCATAAACGTTATTTTCATCAATTGAAAAAATGATGGGAACAAAAAAATTCACAATCATCATCAACAAAATGACACCGGAAATAGACAGTATGAAAACACGCTGGAACTTTGAAATCGAGCCATAAATATGCAAAGATATAAGCATGACCCAAAGCGGCCCAATCGCCACATTCGCAATAAATAAAATATTGCTCGAAACGTAGCTCAATACCCTAAAAAAATTACCAGGGCGACCATCGACCGAAAAAGCAATAATATCCGCAACGCACGCGGTAAGAACCAGAACGATTACCCCAAACAAAACTTTATCTTCGTTATGTTTCTTTTGCAGTTTCCATGCGCCACTAAAAACAGCACCGAGAATCAAAAAAATTCCCAGCATATCCGCAATGTAGACTTCAACTAAATTGACTTCTTGCATAAAAGGCCCCCCGCCTGATATCAGTCTACCTTTGATTTTACATTTTTTTGCGAAAAAAGTCAAATAGAAAAACGCAGGCTCGATGAAGTCTGCGGTCATGTCGAGGAAGTTTACAA
This sequence comes from Fibrobacter succinogenes, assembly GCF_902779965.1. Taxonomy (NCBI): domain Bacteria; kingdom Pseudomonadati; phylum Fibrobacterota; class Fibrobacteria; order Fibrobacterales; family Fibrobacteraceae; genus Fibrobacter; species Fibrobacter succinogenes. Next base: position 100,761 of record NZ_CACZDK010000026.1, read on the forward strand.
CTTCGCATGTAGGTCTTATGGGCGTCCCCCACACTATCGTGTGGGTCGGGCTATATTTTATGGGTTGTCCAGTTCACTCTGTTCCCGCCCAACCTCATAAAACGGCGCCACAGCGCCGCCCCAAAGGGGTCACTATCCCTAACGCGAATTTCAATAGTCTGCAAAATCATTACAAAACTTATTCAAGGTAATCACAAAGCGTACAATACCATTGTATGACAAAAATCCACTCCGTTTAGATTTTCGCTATCCCAAACAGACTTTAGAACTAAAATGTTTCTTCAAAAAAAATTTCTTAGCAAGCCATTCGTAAACAAAATTTTCCTTTAAGAAATCACTTATTTCACACAACATTGTTTTATATTTAAACACCTTTTTCTACAACTTAAAAGGAGGTTTGATGAAAAAGTATGTCGTGACGGCGTTTGCACTCTGTGCAACGACGCTTTTTGCTGACGAATCATTTGGAGGAATCGGTCTTGTCGTACAAGACGGAAACATAGGCTTAGGTATTGACGCAATCATTCCTAACACACCTGCAGCAAAATCAAATCTAAAGTCTGGCGATTTAATTATTGCCGTTGACAATCAAGAATTGCAGGGGCTAACTTTTGAACAGAGCATCAGTTTGTTCCGCGACGTAAAGAACAAGCCTATCGTTCTTACATATATCAGCGATGGCGATACTCTTCAAGCAACACTTCGCCGAACAACGATTACGACAAAACAAGTGTCTTCAATTGACGCAAATGTCGGAGAAATCAACGGAAAGAAATACATTTCCACATTTGAACTTGGCGATGACAACTACACCGCCGTTTTTCTAGACAGTTCTTCGCCTACATTTAAAGATGACAATTCCAAGCAAAAGGGTAAACTTAGTGGGCTTCGTTTGTTGCAAATACAGGATAACATAATCAGTTATGAAAACACAGCCAACGGAAAGACCTTTTCCACGGACTTGAACGGTAAAACTCGTAACAAATGAGTATAGGAGAAATTTTTTCAATGAAAAAGATATATTTCTTAGCTTTAGGAGCACTACTTTCAATTTCTCATGCGCAATTGATTGTCAGCGAAAAAATCTATCAGCAAATGGACGCACGAGAAAATCCGCGTGTCCTTATGAAAAGCCAGAAGGCTGTTTCGCAAGACTCCTACATTTATACGATTGCAGGATCACACGACTTTAAATCGGGGAAAAATTTTCAAGTCAAAAAGCTTGATGATTTTCATCGTTTTACCGTAAGCAAGAAAAACAAGAAGAAACGCCCCCTTGCGTCTGAAAACGAAATGCGCATACGCGCCATGGATGACATCAAGTCTATTTTACCCAAAGATGTCGCTGACTCCTGCGCCATAACGTCTGTAGGCTATGAATACGAACAACGAGACTCCAACAAGCCAAGAGTTGTTGGAAGCATGATTATGGCTCATAGAAAACTTGACGGCGTTCCGGTAAGGGGAAGCTCTTATGTGCTAATGAGTTACGATTCCACAGGAAACTTGTCTTATATGGATGTTCAATGGGATAAATACAACAAAGTTCCAGCGAAAAGCACTGTAGAGAAAACAAAACGGAATAAAATTCACAGAGAAGAATTCAATGAACTCATTGAGTCCATCTCCCAAGATTTCAAAGAAAAAGAACTTCGAGGAAGTTTAGACAACTCAACACAAACTTTAACTGCCCTTGAAAACGAAAACGGGGAAGTGATGTTGGTTCCAAGCGTCACCTTTATTGGTCAATATTCAACAATGGATAGCGATGAAAGCCTCCCGATGACATTCGATATACCGACAGACGCTTCACTCGTTCCTGTAAACAAGGCTATCGTTAGTAAATAGGAGAATTTATGAAAAAACTTGTATTATTACTAATCCTTTTTGCATTTTGCATAGCAAATGCCGTTGACGCAAATGTTCCCTCTAAATTTTCTGTTGTAACATTTGCAATTAGCGAATATGAAGACAACTGGCCATCTAAAGAAAAATTACCTTTAGCTAAAAAAGCAGCTAGTACCCTTGTTAATTCATTGAAAAGCAACATCAGCGACAAGTATTCGTCTAAAGTAAATTTTTCTTCAAAACAATACGAAGATAGTCAAGTCACCGTAGATCTGTTTAAAAAAGAAACCGACAACTATAGTTTTGTATTTTACAACGGACACGGAAATGTCAATAGAATAACAATGTGGAAAAAGAATACTCGTATTTATAACACGTCAAAATCATTTGGAGGAAAAACATATTGGGCCTTAATCAACTCTTGTCTTGTTTTTAAAAACGGAGAGGCTGATCAAGACCCCTGGTTTAACGGAATTCATTCAATTCTTGGATTTAGTTCAAAATCATACTGGTTTTCCAAATCATACAGTTGCGGTTTTCTCTATTTAAGTACCTGCCACCGATATTCATATTACACAGAAAGAGACTTTGCATCAAACTGGATTTCTGGGAAACAAGGCATTGCAATGGCATTTTTTAATGCGGTTTATAAAAACATCCATAAAGAAGGAGGCTACAATGTTGAACCTAAAATAGTTTATCGTTACGGATATGTTGATGGAAAATTCTTTGATCCATGGGAAGAAACATTCGAGAATTCTATCCAAAAACCTGTTTTTAGAAAACAAGGCGAATATACAGGCATTGGCTCTAGATGGTATACATTTGGAACACCTGATTATTAAAAAGAAGTAATAACGATGTCAAAACAAAAAGTATTTACTATTTCCGCAATAGCTTTATTTTGTACTCTTATTTTAGGTTGCTCTAGTGAATCAGATTCAGGGGAGTTCTATCACTACGATACATCTCTTGATTACAATGAACAAATCCTATCACTGGATTCGATAACGAACTGTATTATAGACAGCACAGAAACGGAATACCATTCTAGCATCGACACAATCTTTATCAGCAGCGATGGTAAGAAAACCAGTTTTACATTTCCCACATACCTGCTTTGTTCAAAAAATAATATAAAATCAATCGGAGTCTACGCTATAAAAGACACTCTAAAAATAGAACTTATTGAAAACGAAAAAACACCAGGCGTACCCCTAGATTGCCCTGTTTGGGTTTATAGTACACCGAATGGAGACATAAACGCCAAATATATACTCACTCGTTCAGGGATATATCCATTAGGAAAGAAATAATCTTTCCATTCTAAATAATTAAAAGTCCCGCAGTTTTAACATGAACTGCGGGACTTTTTTTACCTATTCCCCTTGGCTCGGTTATGCGACATAACTCACGCCCAAAATGGGCGACCGCACCGCTGGATACCATACGCCAGCAGTGCACAGCGAAGAAGAATCCGCCGCTGTCGAAATACCCCCAAACGCACTATACAGGGTATAGCGCGCCAAAGCTGAAAAAAAATGTCTATCAATAATATATTCAAAGGAGCGAGATGCCCCGTCAAGCGGAGCATCGCATTTGGGCTGATGGGCAGGGTAAGCCAGGGGTAGGCTTTCCCCTCCATACAAAAAACGTAGGCTCAAAGGAAGCCTACGTTTGCGAATGTATTTCTCTTATTGATTAACGGACGACTCTTCTGTCATCAGCAGTCATTTCCAAGAACTGGGCGACAGTCATCTGACCCTTGGGGACTCCTGCGGAGTCCTTCCCGCTCGCCTCGGTCATGCCGGTGTGCAAGCACCCCGTCGCGACACTCGGCTTAGGCGGTAATCGCCTTCCTTTCTCTTGTTGACAGCGATAACGCCATCAGCCTGTTCCTTTTGGAGTGCTGCGCACTCCCAACTGCCGCGGCTCGGCACAAACATTTAAGCGAGTAAAGCAGAAATGCTTGCATTTCTATTTTCGAGCGACATGTTTGGAGCTTGCTCAATGCCCACGCAAGCGTGGTCGCTGCTCTCGCCTTAGGCGGTTGTCACCAACAATGAAAAAAACGTAGGCTCAAAGGAACCTACGTTCGTGAATAGTATTTGGTTATTGACTAGCGAACGACTTTTCTGTCGTCAGCGGTCATTTCCAAGAACTGGGCAACAGTCATCTGACCCTTATCGCCTTCCTTTCTCTTGTTGACAGCGATGAGACCTTCAGCCTGTTCCTTTTGGAGTGCTACGCACTCCCAACTGCCGCGGCTCGGCAATGGACAAACAAGTTTGTCCGCTGCGCTCGCCTTATGCAGTTGTCGCCTTATCTCACAACCTTGCGGTCGTCAGCGGTCATCTTGAGGAAGTCTTTGACAAACATGTTGTTTTCTAAGACATCATTTAAATTTTTATTTCCGCCTTTTTTACGTTTGCGCACAGTAACATTGTTGTCGCCAGTTTCTTCTGCCAACTGTTTTTCTTTTTCACCAACAATAAGCATGTACGGGATCTTCTGGAGTTCGCACTGGCGAATCTTGTAGCCGAGCTTTTCGTTGGATTCATCGACTTCCACGCGGACGCCGGCGTTCACGAGCTCGCGTTCCACGGACTTGGCGTAGTCCACGAACTTCTCGGAAATCGGGAGCACGCGGGCCTGAACCGGAGCGAGCCACAGCGGGAAATCGCCCATGAACTCTTCGATAAGAATACCGAGGAAGCGTTCGATGGAACCCACGGCGGCGCGGTGCAGCATCACCGGAATGTGCTTCTGGTTGTCCTTACCGACATATTCGGCACCAAGGCGCTGCGGGAGGTTGAAGTCCACCTGGATGGTACCGCACTGCCAGTCACGTCCGAGGGAGTCCTTCAACGTGAATTCCAGCTTCGGGCCGTAGAAGGCACCTTCACCCGGGTTCAGAATGTAGTCGAGGCCAGCGAGCTTTGTTGCTTCGGCGAGGGCGGCTTCAGCCTTGTCCCAAATTTCATCGGAACCCACGCGCTTTTCCGGGCGGGTGGAGAACTTCACGACGATATCGTCGAAACCGAAGTCGTGGTAGATTTCCTTGACGAGGGCGCAGAAGTCAGCCACTTCGCTTGCAATCTGGTCTTCGGTACAGAAGATGTGG
>NZ_CACZDK010000027.1 GCF_902779965.1 Fibrobacter succinogenes
CTCTTGGAACATTTCCAAGGCTTTTGCCCACTCTTCTTCTGTGTGTTTCTTATACATGAAAACCCCGAAAGTTGTGTCCAACTTTCGGGGTTCACATCATTAGGCGGGGATTACTTTTTTATATCTACTCGTGTTTTGTATATTCCGTCATATGAATTATCATGTTGGAATGAAAATAGCTTCTCTTGCGGCGATATTCCTCTGTATGGCTTGCACACTATTTTGTACAGCCTGCTCAGATAGGGAAAAATATATCGCTTTAAATCGAGGTTCTTTAAAAGCCGAAAGTTGGCTTGAAGTTGAAAAGAATGATTCTCTCAAGGTTTGTATTGACACAAAAGTCCGCACGTGGGAAACCTCGCTGGATACTGAAGTTCTAAACGATTCTTGCTTAAAAGTTCAAGTTCCAACGCTTATTGGTGTCTACCCAATTAACGTGCTGTTTTCCGACTTAGACATATCCTATAAAATCAATCTGGTCGTCGGCATGAAGTATTTGAACTTCAAAAATGAAGAAACTTTATACGGAAATGATCAGTTTCAAATGCCTGCGTCTGACACAAAGATAGTGTCTGTTACAGGAACTTATCTAGTAGATGAATACCCAGTTACCAATTGCGAAATTACACAGTTGATGTGGGATGAAATTCCCTTAAATCCAAAGAATCATCAGATTGAAAAAGAATGGTCTGAAAGAAAAAAGTCTAGCATGCGTAACGAAAAAAAATGCGATGCTCATGATTCTGCAGCAAATATGATTTCTTTGTATATGGCAATGATGTATGCCAATGCGCGCAGCATTCGAGAAGGACTAAAACCGTATTATAAATTTTCTGCGACAAAGTATAGAAATATAAAAATAATTGAACCTGAATCAGGTGAATATGACGATTCAATAATCAATCCGCGATATCAATATGTTGCAATTCACTATCGTGACTATACTAAACAACGCAAAGGACCAAGGCATCAATATGTCATTATGTCTTATGATTTTTCTAATCATAAAGAAAAAGCAATTCTTGTTAGCATAGATTCAACTTCTGATGGTTATCGGCTTCCATATTATGACGAATGGATGATGCTTGCTCGTGGTGGAGAAAAAAAGGCCATGACGCCTTGGTGCAATAATTCCACTAAAATTAAAGACGTTACAAAATATGCAAGATTTGCCAAATATAAGGAACATGTAAAAACAGAACCTGTAGGTCAGTTGCTGCCTAATGGTTATGGTCTATATGATGTTTTGGGCTTGGTGGAAGAACACGTTCTTTTAGAAGATCACAATTGGTTAAGACCTAATTCCTATATAATGATTAATCCAGGTGGACCTGAGAGAGCGGAAATATGCCGTCCAGGAGATTGTCCATATTGTTTAAAAGAAGGCGAAAATTGTCCGTCTTGTTTGAAGGGTGGAGGCCTTTTTCACGATTGGAAAAGGATAAACTATAGTTATCGTTCTGAGGATCGATATACAGGTTATTCCGGCGGTTTCCGCCTAATCCGCAACATCGGCAATAACGCCAAATGGAGCGAAGTCAAGTCAGAAAAAGAATAACTTTTAAACGAAAAAAATGCCCCCGACCAAATCGGGGACAAAAATGTTATTGTCATTCTCCGTTAGGAGAATCCATACCTTTCAGCTTGCTTAATTCATAAATCCGGCAAAGATGTTATTGCTCAGGAACGGCAGGAATCCGAGAACGATCACGGCGGCGCTCAAGAGAATGATCACTTCGCGCTGGCGCTTGGTGAGGCGGAGCGGAGTGAGGTGTCCATCCGGTTCATCGACCCAAGCGGCCTTGATGAGCTGCAAGTAGTAGAAGAGCGCAATGACGTTGTTTAAAACAGCAAATGCGACGAGCGCGTAATGGCCCGTTGAGGCTCCGCTGAAGAACAGGTGGAACTTGCCGAAGAATCCGGCGAGAGGCGGAATGCCTGCCAAGCTGAACATCGAAATCGCAAGGGCAATGCCAAGGCTCGGGTTCTGCTTAGAAAGTCCACGGAGCGACTGGAATGTTTCTTCGCGGTGATGCCCGATAATGCCGAACACGAAGAAGGCGAGGTAGTTCGAAACGGCATAGACAAAGAGGTAATAGATGATGGCTGTTTTTGCGGTTGTTGCAGGGCCAAGCAAGGCGACCATGATGTAACCGGCCTGAGCGATTGAGCTGTAAGCCATGAAGCGGCGGAGGCGGCTCTGCTTTAAAGCACCGAGGTTTCCGACAAAGAGCGTGACACCTGCGAGGAGCGCAATGAGCGGTGCCATCTTGTCTTGAATCGGGGAGAGCGGGCCATAGACGAGCACGACGAGGAATGCAATGGCGGTTGCCTTCGATGTCACAGAAAGCACGGCGGTTACCGGCGTCGGGGCGCCTTCATAAACGTCCGGAGCCCAGGTGTAGAACGGGAACAGCGTGAGCTTGAAACCGATTCCGCAGAAGAGGAACAGAACGGCAATCCACAAGAGCGGGCTAGAACCGCTTGCGACAGCGGCCTGGATTTCGTTGAAGTGGAGGCTCCCGGAGAAACCGTAGAGGTAGCTGAAGCCGAACAGTTCAAATGCCGTTGCTACAGAGCCCATCAAGATGTACTTGGTGGCGGCTTCGGAACCGTACTGGTCACGTTTGTTCCAGGCGGCAAGAGCGTACATTGGGATGGTTGCGATTTCGAGGCCGAGGAAGAATGTGAGCAAGTCGCAAGCACTCACGACCGTGAATCCGCCGAATGTCGCAAATGCGATGGCTCCGATGAATTCGGCAATCTGGTGCATAGGCGGCTTTTTGTCGGCTCCGTGTTCAAAGTAATCCTTGGAAAGCCACATGCCAAGCAGAGCGCTCACCATGAGCACTTCGCGCATGAGCACACCAAAGTCGTCCACTTTCCAGTTGCAGATAAAGAACTTGCCGTTGCCACTGGCGAGCGGGATGAAGTTCAGTAAGAGGAAAATGGCGATAAAGCCGATGTTTGCCATACGCCAAGGGACCTTGGATTGTGTAGTCACGAAAAGGCGTATCCCAATCACGACGAACGGGAAAATCAGCAGCAAGACGTCAGGTAGAATGAAGTTTGGAATTGCAAAATTTGTCATAATTAAACCTACTATAAACCTGCCGATGAAATCTTTTCAAAAATCGGAGCTATGCTCTGGTCCAGGAGTTCCGAAATCCAGCCGGGGCAAACACCGATGAACAACAAGCAGGCAACGAGAACGACGATGACCAACTTTTCGCGGAAGCATCCATCGGTGAGGCCTTCGTACTTCTGCGGGAGCGGGCCGTGAAGCATACGGTTCGCGGTTTGCAGAATGTAGACGGCGGTCGTCGTGATGGAGAGAATGGCGAGAATCGTCACGATGCGCGTGAGCGTGGAATCTTGCTGGAATGCGCCAATGAAGATGGTGCTTTCGGCGATGAATCCGCTAAAGCCCGGGAGGCCGAGCCCTGCGAAACCGGCAAGCACAAAGCCAACGCCAAGGAACGGCATCTTGCGCATGATACCGCCCATTTCCGTGATATCGCGGGTGTGGGTGCGTTCGTAAATCATGCCGATGGTGGCAAAGAAGAGGCCTGTCAAGAAGCCGTGAGAAATCATCTGGAGGCTAGCGCCGCGAAGTCCAATGGGCGTCATGGCGGCAAGGCCTAAGAAGATGAGACCCAAGTGGCTGATGGAACTGTAAGCGGTGATGTACTTGAGATCTTTGTGGCGAATGGCGATGAACGGGCCGAGAACCACGTTAAAGATAAGGAGCGCTACAACGTACGGGAGCCAAATCTTGGCGGCTTCGGGCATGAGGAACATGGCAACGCGGAGGCATCCGTAGGCTCCCATTTTCATCATGACGCCGGCAGCGAGCATCGAAACGGCGGTCGGTGCGGCGGAGTGACCGTCCGGGCTCCAGAAGTGGAACGGGAAGAGCGAACTTGAAACGGCGAATCCCATGAACATGAGCGGGAAGGCCCACATCTGGAAATCCATCGGGAGAGTCGTCTTTGCAATTTCAATGAGGTTCCAGCTGGTAGCGTCGCTTTCGAAGAAAAGCCCGAAAAGCGTCGCAAGAATCATCGAAGAGCCAAACGCGAGTGTCAAGGTGAGCTTTTTACCACCGTAATCGCGCTTGCCGCTGCCGTAGCAGGCGATCATCAAGTACATGCAAAGTGCTTCCATTTCGTAGAACACAAAGAAAAGCACCAAGTCAAAGCTCATATAGACGCCGTAAACGCTTGTTGCTAAAAGCTGGATAAGTGCAAAGAAAATCTTTTGATTCCCTTTGATTTTGAGGCTTACAAGCACGCCAGCCCAGACGATGAACGCCGTGAGCGCAAGCAACAGCATGTTGAGACCGTCAGCGCCGACAATGTAATGGGCATTGAACATCGAAAGCCACGGAATATCCGTGAAGAAGCGGAGCGCAAGCGGTGCGGCTGCCGGATCGGTCGGTGTTCCCGAGAGGGCATAGACGGCATAAGTCAAGTAGCAGACAATTGCAAGAACAATCGTTGCCGACGTGACGTGGATGGTTCGGAGCGTTTTTTCGTACGTGACGGGAATCAGTACGCAGGCGAGAACCGTTAAGAGGGGGAGGACCCAAATGGAGTTAAAAAGTATTGTATTCATGGGTGCGCCTTACAGGGGAAGCTGGCCGAAGAATCGCCAAAGGAGAACGCCAACAATCAATGTGCCCAAATAGAACGGCAAGTATCCGGCCTGGGCAAAACGGACCAAGTCACCGAGCTTGTGGACAAACCAGACCGTAAAGGCGAGGAGTCCTTCAATCACGTAATCGTTGAATGCGCGGGCAACGCGGGCGATACCGCCAAAGATGAACTGGCGGACAACGGCGTAGTACATTTCATCGAAGTAGAACTTGTGGTAAATAACTTTGTAAATGCCGCTGCGGTTCGTTTCGTCGAGAGCGCGCTGGACTTTTGCCCATGGGCTTGCGTAAAGTAACCAAGCGATGACGAGCGCTACGACTGCAATGCCGACGGCTACATACGGAATCCATTCGGCATGTTCAAGCCTCATGAGTTGCGGCACATGCAATTGGCCCGGCACAAAGAACTTTTCGAAAAGGGGCTGGGCGGCAAATCCGCTTGCAAGTGCGGGTATCGCAAGAATGGCAATCGGGAGTGTCATGGCGAAATCTTCGTGCACATGGCCAGCCTTGACGCCTTCGTGACGCGGAGCGCCGTGGAAGGCGAGGAAGAACAAGCGGAACATGTAGAATGTCGTGAGCCCGCTCGTGAGGAGCGCAAGCCCGAAGACAACGTAATGGTGCCCTTGGAATGCGGCGAGAATGATTTCGTCCTTGGAGAAGAATCCGGAGAACGGCGGAATGCCCGAAATCGCGAGAATCGAAATAAGCGTGCAAGCGTAAGTGAGCTTCATCTTCTTGCCGAGACCGCCCATGGCATCGAGGTCGTTCGTGCCGACTTGATGGATCAAGCTACCGGCGATGAGGAACAAGCTGCACTTGAAGAAAGCGTGCGTAAAGATGTGGAACGTCGAAGCAGTCCAACCGGTAACGGCAACGACTTGCCCAATCTTGCAAGCGCCAAGCGCAAACATCATGTAACCGAGCTGCGAAAGCGTGGAGTAGGCGAGAATGCGCTTGATGTCCTTTTGCGTACAGGCGATAACCGCTGCAAAGACCATAGTGAATGCGCCCACCCACATGATAAGCGTGAGGGCGTTATCGCAAATGGCAAAGAACGGGAACAGACGAGCGACCAAATAAACGCCTGCGACCACCATCGTTGCACTGTGAATGATCGAGCTGACCGGAGTCGGACCTTCCATCGCATTCGGGAGCCAAATATGCATCGGGAACATGGCGGACTTGCCCCAGCCACCGGTGAAAATCAAGATGGAACCGAGAACGAGTGCTTCGGACTTGGGGACTGTCACAAGGCCAAGGTTGATGAATTCATTTTGGAAATTGATGAGGCTAAGCGAATTGAGCGTTGAAAAGTCGAAGCTCCCGACGACATAGCTTACAAGCACAATGCCGAGCAAGAAAAAGCTATCGGCAAAGCGGGTGAGGATGAATGCCTGCTTGGAGGCGCTCACGGCGCTTGGCTTGTGGTACCAGAAACCGATGAGCAAGTAACTCGAAACGCCCACCAGTTCCCAAAAGATGAACATCTGGAAAAGGTTTGTTGCAATGACGAGTCCGAGCATGCTGAAGCTGAACAGCGAGAGCAATGCAAAGAATCGCCCGGCGGCGCGGTCTTCGCGCATGTAGCCGATGCTGTAGATGTTCACCATGAAGCTGATGAACGTCACCACCACGAGCATCATCACGGAGAGCGGGTCGATGAGCATGCCGATTCTTGCGACAAGGTCACCCACGAACGGAATGAACGTATGGTCGAACAGAATTGCTTTTTGTGGAGCGAAGTCCGAACTGAAGTAATGGAAGGCGAGTGTGCCTGCGGCGGCAAAGGCAAGGCCGTTGCAGAGGACTGCGAAAATCGCGGCGGCTTTGGCGCACTTGTTTCCGAGGAAAAGCCCGTTCACGACGAACGTGATGAGCGGGAACAATAGAATCAAATAGCCGAGAGTGATATCATCAATCATGGAGGTCCCTCAACTGGTCAACGTCAAGACTCTTGTGGCGGCGGTACATGGTCACGATAATCGCAAGGGCGATGGCCATTTCGCAAGCCGTCACGGCAATGACAAAGATACTGAACAGAGCGCCTGCAGTCGCATCGTGTGCGGTGAAGTAGGCAAAACTGATAAAGTTGATGTTTGCTGCATTCAGCATGAGCTCAATGGAAATGAGCATGCCGATGAGATGGCGGCGGCGCATGAGGCCCCAAACGCCAATCCCGAACAGCAAAAAGGCGAGAATCAAACAATTCAAAAGGTTCATTTAGAAACCTCCTCTTCGGCATCTTCCTTGGTGCGGCGGGCGATTGTGATAGCGCAAATGAGCGTCATCAGGAGGAGCACGCTCACGATTTCAAACGGGATGATGAATCCGTTGGGATCGTTACCAAGCAAGCGCAAGGCGAAGTTCTGGAGTGAAGAATAGTCGGCGGGGGAGTTCACGATGCCGCTTGCCAAATCCGGAGTCGGTAAAACGCACTTGACCATCACGAATACAAACGCGATGGAGAGTACGAACGCCGTGAAAATTCGCGGCATCTTTGTCGAGAAGGCGTCTTCTCCCAAATGGCTTGTGAGAAGAATCGTAAACACCACGAAAATCACGACGCCGCCCACGTAAACCATCACCTGGGCAAGCGCAATGAATTCTGCGTGCATGAGCATGTAGAGAATAGCCGTCGTGACAAAGCTAAAGATGAGGAACACGGCACTCTGCAAGATGTTCTTCACGGCAACGCAACAAACCGCGGTCAACAATATCACGAGTGCGACGACATAGAACGCAATGTCCATGCCTCCCATCGGGAATGATAAAGGTAAATCCGGGAACATTAACCTTGTCCCTCCTTCTTATTTAAAATCATTTCGAGATCGTTGGGGTCGGTTGTCGCCACTTCGAAAGCGGGGCTCATCTGGATGGCTCCAAACGGGCAGGCTTCTACGCAGAGGCCGCACTGGGTGCAGCTTGCAAAGTGATAGACATAGCGCCCGAGAACCTTCTTGCCGGCAATGTTCTTTGTGGCAAGCACGTTGATGGAGGCGTTCGGGCAGGCGCGTTCGCACATGCCGCAAGCGGTGCAGTGGTTGTTGCCGTCTGCATCTTCAATCATTTCGAGGCGGCCGCGGTAGCGGTCGTGCATTTTGAGCGTCTTTCTGTTTTCGGGATATTGTTCCGTAACGATGCGCTTCGGGTTGAAAAAGTACTTGAGCGTCACGGACAATCCGCAAATAAGGCTCCACGGACCCGTGATGCAACGCTTCAAGTAGCGCTTGATATATTGTAATGTTGAAATCTTTTCTTGCATAAACTAACCACCAATTGCGATAAAGGCTGCGCCAGCGACGAGCAACACTAGGTTTACCGGCAAAAGGAATTTCCATTCGAAGTCCATGAGCTGATCGACTCGCGGGCGCACAAACGTCCAGCGGACCATCATGTAGCACCAGACCATAAAGTAAATCTTTGCGAAGAACCACACGACGCCAGGCACCATCTTCAAAACGTTGTCGATAGCGTCAATGCCCACGCACGGCGGGAAAAATCCACCGAGGAAGCATGTGGTCGCAAGGGCGGAGTTCGTGATGAGGGCGATGTATTCGGCGAGGTAGAACATGGCAAACGGGGTGCCATTGTATTCCGTGTGGTAACCACCGGTGAGTTCCTGTTCTGCTTCGGCAATGTCGAAGGGAGCGCGGTTCATTTCGGCGGTGCTCGAAATAAAGAACAAAATAAAGGCAATGAAACCGAGGACTGGAATCTTGAAAATCCACCAGTCAAAAATCGTTCCTTCCTGGCCCATCGTGATGCTCATGAGGTTCGTGGAACCCGAAATCATGACGACGAACAAAAGGATCATCGCAAACGAAATTTCGTAGCTGATCATCTGGGCGCCACTGCGGAGGGCTCCGAGCAAGGAATACTTGTTGTTACTGCTCCAGCCGCCAAGCAAAATGCCGAGCACGCCAAAGCCGTTCACCGCGATAATGAGCGGAATGCCCATGGAAACGTCGGCCACGACAAGGTTCTTGTCGAATGGAATCAAGGCGCAAACGATAAACGGTGCAATCAAGACGATGAGCGGAGCCAAGTAGAACATGAGCTTGTCTGCACCGCTGGGAGCGTACACTTCCTTGAAGAGCATCTTGATCACGTCTGCGATGGTTTGGATCGTTCCGTGCCAACCGAGTCGCATCGGGCCCAAACGGCATTGCACGTGGGCGCAAACCTTGCGTTCCATGTAAATAAGAATTGGGGCAGAACCGATGTTCACGATGCAAACCGCGATAATGCAAATCACGGCGTTAATGAGGAACGCGATAACGCTGTTGAGCGTGTCGGACTGGATGCTTGCCGGCAGATATTCTGCAATGCGCGGTACCAAGTCGCGGACAAAATCGCCAATAGGATGTGTTACTGAAGGTACAAACATAAACTACCTGTCAATTTCTGGAATCACGGGGTCAAGAGTTGCCATGATGGTCACGAGGTCCGAAATTTTGTGGCCCTGAGCCATCTTGTTAATCGCTGCAATATGCGGGAAGCTTGGGCCGCGTGTATGGATGCGGTACGGCTTTTCACCGGTTGTTGCGGCGACAACGTAAGTAGCGTAAAGGCCCTTTGCGGTTTCGATTTCGCTGTAGTAGCGGCCCACGGGGAGTCGCACCGGCTTTTCCTTGGAACGCCACGGACCTTCTGGGAACTTTTCAACGCACTGGCGCAGAATCTTCATAGATTCGTGAATCTCTGCAATGCGGATTTTGTAGCGGTCGTAGCAGTCGCCGTTTTGGAATACGGGAACTTCAAAGTCGAACTGGTCGTAAATGCTGTACGGGTTTGCACGGCGCACGTCAAAGTTCACGCCGCTCGCGCGGAGCACAGGGCCAGAGCAACCGTAGGCAATGGCATCTTCTTTGGAAAGAACGCCAATGCCGATACTGCGTTCCAATACAATGATGTTTTTCGAAAGGAACCTCTCGTAATCCTTCATCGTATCTTCCATGTGGTCGAGGAACGCTTTCACGCGCGGAATAAACGTATCGGGAACGTCATAGCGGCTTCCGCCCGGTCTAAAGAAGTTCGTCGTAAGGCGAGAACCAGTCACTTCTTCGAGGATGTCGTGAATCATTTCACGTTCCTTGAAGCCGAAGAGCAAGCATGTTTGTCCGCCAAGGTCACCGCCAAAGCAACCGTAGAACACCAAGTGCGATGCAATACGTCCAAGTTCTTGGAGCATCACGCGGATGTATTCGCCGCGGAGCGGAACGCCTACGTTCATGCCTTTTTCAAGAGCGATGACAACGCCCAAGTTGTTCTGGATAGCGGTCAAATAGTCTTGACGGTCCGACATGGCGATGTACTGCAAATAGCTCATCGATTCCGCTTGCTTTTCCATACCGCGGTGGATATAGCCAAAGTGCGGGACAAGTTCTACGATGGTTTCACCATCCATGCGGAGCGTGAGACGCAATGCACCGTGAGTACTTGGGTGCTGCGGACCCATGTTGATAAAAAATTCTTCAGTATTCGATTTGCGTTCGAGGCGAAATCCCGGAGGTAACTGATGACTCATATAGGCCTCCTGATCATTTCCGGGTGGGTAAAGTCTTTACGGAGCGGATAACCCACGAAGTCCTTGTCGAGGAATATGCGGCGAAGGTCGGGGTGATTTTCAAACTTGATGCCGAACATGTCGTAAACTTCGCGTTCCTTGACTTCGGCACCGGGGTAAAGGTGCGTGATGGATGGAACACTTGCAAGGAGCGATGTCGGGCGCTTTTCTTCTTCAATGGAGAAGTCTTTCTTGAGTTGCACACAAAGGAAAATCTTGTGGCCGATTTCAAGGCTACGGAGCATCGTGACCATGTCGAAGTGATCGTCGTAGTCAATGGCGGTCACGTCAATCAAGTAGTTCATCTTGAATTCGGGATCGTTCTTGACAAATTCAACAACGTTCAAGTAGTCTTCTTTTTCGAGCATGACTTCCAGCGGGCAGTCCGCAGGCATCTTGGCGACGACATCTTCTGGAGTGTCTTCACCGCGCGTATGCACTGTCACGTTCGGGAACTTGGCGCGGAGCTTTGCAAAAAGCTCTTGCTGCGTAAGACCCATGCGCTTGAACGGCACGCGTTCTACTTCTGGGAAATCCGGTTTCTTGACGCGAATCGGCTTGAAGGCGCTCTTGTAGTCCGGATTTTCTTCCTTGAACTTGGCGCGGGCTTCGGCCATCTGTTCGTCTTTCATTTCTTCGAGAGCGGCCCAAGTTTTTGCTGCTTCGCGGTAACGGTCCATCGTCGAAACATCTTTCGGTTCGCCGACCTGCCACGGATTACGGCATGTCTCGTGCAAAATCTTATCGCGAAGTGTCAAGAGCCCGTGGAACAGAGCTTCGGGGCGTGGCGGGCAACCAGGAACGAACACATCGACCGGAATCAAGTTCTGTGCACCACGGACAACGGAATAGTTGTCGTAGATGAACGGGCCACCGCTAATGGTGCAGGCGCCCATAGCAATCACGTATTTGGGGCCAGGAATTTGTTCCCAAAGCATCTGGATGGCAGGTGCCATGCGGCGGGTAATTGTACCGGCCAAAATAAACAAGTCTGCCTGTCTCGGGGACGAGCGGAACACTTCAGAGCCAAAACGGGCAATGTCATAACGGGCCATAGAACTCGACATCATTTCGATGGCGCAGCAGCTTGTGCCGTACGTCAGAGGCCAAATAGAATTTGCACGAGCCCAGTTGACTACGTAGTCAATTGCGTTGACTACATATTTTCCACCGGGAATCGGGTCTAAAATTTTTGGAGCGAAATTAATTATTCCCATTTGAGAATTCCTTTCTTCCAGGCGTAAGCGAGACCGGAAACGAGAATAGCAATAAAGATGACGAGGTCAATAATGACGACGGATGGCGGGAGCGCCGTGTGGCCTGCCATGATTTCCCTGAAGTTCATCATGACGGGGAAGAGGAACAGCGCTTCGATGTCAAACACGAGGAAGAGCAAGGCGAACAGGTAGTAGCCCACCTTGAACTGAATTCTTGCGTTGCCGATGGTTTCCATACCGCATTCGTACGGTGCCATCTTGTTCTTTGTATTCTTGGTGCGGTAGCCTAGCAATAGGCCTGTGACGGTTGCCGCCGCCGCGATAAACGCGCCCAGAAAAAGGAAAATGGATAGTATTATATATTCTGACATTCTTTCGTCTCTCGTCTATAGGGCAAAGCCCGTTCTTTCGTCTAATAAAAGTTCTGCAAATCCTGGACGGTTCCGAAGAGCGTGTTTGCAATTTGGAAACGGTCCAAAACGTGTTTCAACAAGTCCTTAAATTCATCAATTGTTCCGGCATTCATGGTGTTCAATTTCCCCTGAATGTCGCTCACGAAACCGTAAACCACCGGGCTCGATTTCATGCCTTGCATTTCCCCACTCCATTGCTGTAATACTTTATCTGTGTCAATCCTCGCAATCACATAGCGCGTTGTCGAAAGCAGCTCTTGCAAAAAGTGCACGAGGAAAATTTCTTCTTGCAAAATACCCCAGCGTTTGTCCTTAGAGTAAAGCGAAGAATTTTCCGCCTTGCCGTAAAAGATTGCAGCCTGCGCATATTCGAGACAAGTCATCAAGAGTCGTTCGTAACGCTTGATATCCTTGCTCAAATGCTGGTACCAGGCACTGTTGTCTTCGGGCGAGGAGTCTTTCGCATCTGCGATTTCGTTTGGGAACAGCGCACGGAAAGCATAATAAACTTCTTCGTAATAGCGGTTCCTCATACGGCAGTTGAAGGCGCGATTTTTTTGTGTGTAGTCGCAATGGTGTAGGGACGATATCATGCTTTTTCAACCCCTCTGACGCCTTCGACTTGCCTTATCTTGGTCACAATGGCATCGACCTGGTCCTTGCGGAACGCCTTGAATTCCATGCGGATACGGCCTGAGTATTGGGCACTTGCAATGCTTAGGCGGTCAAGCGCCAAGTTCTCGTCTTTCAAGACCATCAAAATGCTGAGAGGCAAGTTCTTTCGGTTGTCTGTTTCAATCGTGAGGTGCGTTGTAAATGGCTTTGTAACGTCTGCGCTCCAATCGACCGGAATGTGTTGACTTTCCGGAAAATCCTTGAGGCACGGGCAGTCGCTTTTGTGCACTTCGATACCGATTTGCGGACGCATGACGCCGACAATTCGATCGCCTGGAACAGGGCCGCAGCAACTGGAGAAATGGATGAGGAGACTGGTTTCTTGGCCAATCATCAACGGCATTTCGTCGGTAAGAGTATTTCCTTTGTCTTTGCCGAATATCGGGTAAAAGCGCAGTGCCGCCGTTTCTTTTGTAATGTCGTTGCCGCCATTCAAGAAGCGGTGGATGTCCTGAAGTGGTAGTTCGCCTTGACCGATGCGTTCGAAAAATTCGTTGATGCTTACTATGCCAAAGTGCTTGAGGATGTCCTCGTCTTTGGGGCGTTTGTCTTTTTCGATTTTGAGAAGGCGAAGTTCGCGTGTCCAGATTTCTTTACCGAGGCTGCGGGATTGGATGATGATGCTTGTCTTCATCCACTTGCGGAGTTCTTGCTTGGCCTTGATGGTCTTTACCATTTTTAGCCATTCCGGGCTCGGTTCCTGGTTCGGGCTCTTTAGAACTTGAATTGTGGCGCCATGAGGCACCGGTTCATCAAGGCTCACAACTTTATCGTTGATGCGAGCTCCGATGCAGTGCAGGCCAAGCTCCGTGTGCACGGCGAATGCAAAGTCCAAAACGATAGCGCCTTCGGGGAGTTCAATCGAAGCTCCTTTCGGGGTAAACACCGTCATGCCTTCGGGTTTCAAATCGACTTTCAAGAAGTCGAGGTATTCCTTGGAGTCCGAAATTTCGGATTGCAACTTTACCATGTGGTCGAGCCAGGCGAGCTCTTCGCCTTCGTGCTGCGTTTCCATCTTGTAGGCCCAGTGCGCGGCGAATCCCTTTTCGGCTGTTAAGTCCATGTCCTTTGTGCGGATCTGGACTTCGACCATCTTGTTTTCTGGACCGATGACTGTGGTGTGGATGCTCTGGTAAAGGTTCGGCTTCGGGGTCGCGATGTAGTCCTTGAAGCGGCTTTGGAGCGGCGTCCAAAGGTTGTGCACGTAACCGAGGGCGAGGTAGCATTCGGGAATTGTTTCGACGATAATGCGGATGGCAAAAATATCGAAGATGTCTTCGAATCCGCAACCGCGCGCAAGCATCTTGTTATAAATGCTGTAGATGTTCTTGGTGCGGCCCTGGATGGTGCAGTCAAAATCTTCGAGCGCCATCTTGATTTGTAGCGGGCCAATCACGGATTGCACGTATTTTTCGCGCTTTTCCTTGTTCTCGATAAGCGCATCGACAAGCTTTTGGTATTCGTCCGGATTGACGTACTTGAAGCTCAAGTCTTCAAGTTCTGTTTTAAGTTTATATAGACCGAACCTATGGGTAAGCGGAACGTAAATGTCTAGCGTTTCTTGTGCAATAATCTTTCGCTTTTCGGGCTTCATGTATCGCATGGTGCGCATGTTGTGGATGCGGTCTGCGATTTTAATCATGATGACGCGCGGATCTTTAGCCATGGCCGTAATGAGCTTACGGTAGGTGCTTGCCTTTTGCGCTGTCTTGCTCGCTTCTTGAACGGCGGTAATTTTCGTTACCGCATCGACCATGAAAGCCGTGTCTTCGCCAAAAAGTTCAGAAATTTCGTTGAGGGTATGTGGGGTGTCTTCCACCACGTCGTGCAATAAGCCTGCTAGTACCGTTGCCTGGTCTTGCTTTAAGTCGGCAAGAATCTTGGCCACTTCATAAGGGTGTTCTGTGTAGGGCATGCCGCTTTTGCGGTATTGACCATCATGGGCATCGGCGATAAAGGCTATAGCTTTTCTAAGAATCCCTTCGTCTAACTTCGGATTCTTTTTAAGGAGCACACTGACAATGTGCTCTTGGTTTGTTGTAAAATTAGCCTGATCCATCAATCTCAATTTATCTAATATTTTAACACTTATGCGGCTTTTTTTCGTAAATATGCCAAAAATATGATGGAAAAATAGTTCTTTAGTTTAAAAGTCGTGGAAATTGAAAAAAGGATTTACATTGTATCTTGGCTGTTGTATTCGTTACAACAAAAATGTTATTACACTATGCTCTTTTTTTTAAAAATAGATTAATTTACATAACAACAATTTTGCCGAATCCACGGCTGTTGTTGGGGTTGGTATATAATGATCAAATACACTCATCTAGTGCCAATGGCAGTAGTTGCCTTTGGTTTATGGGCGTGCGGTGATGACAATGTGTCTTCTGCCGCGCAATGTACAACACAAGAATGCTTTGAAAAGTACTGGTCTTCTTCTTCTGGAAATGTTCTGGAAGGGGAATTGAGCTCTAGTGCAGTCGATGGCCTTGATGCTAGTTCGAGTTCGAATGGTTCTTTGGAATCGTCGAGTCAAGGCGACATTGGTCCAATTTCTGCCGGAAATGAAAGCTCTTCGAGCGGTGCAGTTATTGGTTCATCGGATTCCACTCCTATTAGCGCAGGGGCGGAATCTTCGAGCTCTAGAAGCCACCGTTCTAGCAGTTCTGTTGTAACACCTCCGAAGGTCTCGTCTTCCAGCGCGGAAAAGCCTGTTGTATCGAGCAGCAGTGAAACGGCTCCGCAGCCTGCAAACGACTTCGTCGAAGACCACCGCAGTGAATGCCAGATTGGCAATATTCCGTCGAGCGTGAACAACGCTAAGCTTCCGGACCCGTTCATGGGTCTCGACGGCAAGCGCATTTCTTCGAAGGCCGATTGGAAGTGCCGTCGTGAAGAAATTGGTGCCATGTACGAAAAGCTCATGTTCGGTACAAAGCCGCGTAACCCGGAAAAGGTCGAAGGCAGCTATTCCGGCGGAAAGCTCACCATCAAGGTGACTGACAAGGGCAAATCCGGTTCGTTCTCCGTGAAGATCAGCAACGCGGGTACGAAGGATAAGCCGAAGCCGGCCATGATCGGTTTTGGCGGTGGCATGATGGGCGGTTGCGGAAGCCTCGGCAACGCGACGAACGGTCTTGATATCGCTCAGATTACGTTTAACCCGGATGACGTCGCTCCCGAAAGCGGTGGCGGTATGTTCTTCCAGCTTTATAACCAGGGTCAGGGCACCATCATTGCATGGGCTTGGGGCGTGAGCCGCATTATCGACGCTCTCGAAAAGACTCCGGAAGCGGGTATTGACGTAAAGCACCTCGCCATGACAGGTTGCTCTCGCTGGGGCAAGGGTACTCTTGCCGTGGGTGCATTCGATGAACGTATCGCACTTACGATTCCGCAGGAATCCGGTTCCGGTGGCGCATCGCTCTGGCGTGTTGGCGCTCAGGTCAACAAGCAGAAGGGCAAGCAGTTTGTGCAGGGCCTTGCTAGTGCCGGTACCGAAGGCAAGTGGATGATTTCTAGCTTCAAGAGCTACGATGGCAAGGAAAATACGCTCCCGTTCGACCAGCACATGTTGGTGGCCATGGTTGCACCGCGTGCGCTCCTCATTCTAGACAATGCCGGCCAGGAATGGTTGGGTGAAGTTCCGTCGAACTATTGCGGACAAGCTTCTAAGGAAGTTTATGACGCTCTAGGTGCAACGGAAAATTACACCTACAGCCAGGAAGGCGGTCACGGTCACTGCCAGCTTCCGAACGGACAGTTCGACGAAGTCAAGGACTTTATGAACAAGTTCTTGCTCGGCAAGGATGCTAAGACGGGTAAGATTGATTACTCCAAGAATACGCAGACCATCAGCTTCAAGAAGTCTGAATGGATTGATTGGGAAACACCTAACTTGAAGTAATTGTTAGTCATTAACAGAAAGGCCTCGCAATCGCGAGGCTTTTTCTGTATAAACAGTAATCTGTCTACTTCCGACTTGTAAATTCGCTACGCTCATTTACCAAATGCTAACCTCGGTCATGCCAAAATAAGTTTTTGCGCGACTCTCGGTTTACGCATTTGTCCTACTGTCTACTAATTTACAGCGAATCTTGGAACTTGTGGAATTTGTCCAAAAGTTCTGCGTAAGTCTTCGTGGCTTCGAGCTGCGGGAACTGGGCTACGATGGAATCCGGTGCGCAGAAGAAGCTGCCCTTGTCGGCTTGCTTGAGCATACCCGTATCGTTGAAGGAATCGCCCGAGGCGAACACCTTGAAGTTGAGTTCCTGCAAGTGCTTTACGACCTTCGTCTTCTGGTCGCTCATGCGCAAGTGGTAGCCCTTGATCATGTCGTTTTCGACCACTAGGTTGTGGCAGAAAATCGTCGGGAATCCGAGGTTCTTCATGATGGGGTAGGCAAATTCTTGGAACGTATCCGAGAGAATAATTACCTGGGCTTCGTCGCGGAGCGTGTCCATGAAGTCGCGGGCGCCTTCGAGGAGTCCGAGATTTGCAATAACGTTCTGGATGTCAGAGAGCTTGATATTTTCGCGTTCGAGAATCTTGATGCGGCCCTTCATGAGCACATCGTAGTCGGGAATGTCGCGAGTGGTGAGGCGGAGGTCCTTGATGCCCGTCTTTTCGGCGACGGCAATCCAGATTTCTGGCGCAAGGACGCCTTCCAGGTCAAGAGTGACAACACATTGCTTAGTAAACATAGTGATTAGTGGTTAGTGGTTAGTAAACAGTAGGAAGTAGGCGGTAGGAAGTGGCTTGCGTAGCAAGCGTCCCCATAGCTCAAAGCCCATTTCTCTCGTCTATAATTTCTTGCAAATCCGCAGGCGTTATCGTGTAGTTTGTACGGCAGAAGTCGCAGACTACATTCAAATCTTTGTTTTCGCTGCTGAGCTCTTGCAGGTCCTGGAGCGGGAGCGTTGCAAGCGTTGCGAGCATGCGGTCCTTGCTGCACGGGCAGTAGGGCTTCGGGTCGATTTCGCGCACCACTTCGATATCGTAGGGGCCGCGGAGCTGGTCCAAAAGCTCGTCGAGGTCAAATCCCTTGTCTGCTTTATACATGTCGCAGAACTTCGGGAGATTCTGCACGATGACTTCGATCAGGTTGATGTCCTTGTCTTCGAGGTCTGGGAAAGCTTCGATATAGAATCCGGCGGCGTAGTCGAGCCTGCTTGGGTCTTGCTTGTTGAACTGCGCTTCGATACCCACGGCGGAACGGATCTGTTCGGACTGGAGCAGGTACGTGGCGAGGTTTTGACCCATCGAAACGGAGGGCGCTTCGATAATACTTTCGTGAACTCGCTTGCCCAGTTCGTTCAACTTGACAACGCTTACATGTTGTGGCACAAGCGCGGGTTCGTTGGCGCCGATTGCTTGGAGTTCTGCCTGCGGAATCATGGCGCGGACAAGGCCCATCGGCGTAGAATCGGTTTGGATCTTTGTGATTTCGCCGCCGAAAGAGGTCACGTAGGAAACGGTTCCTGCAAACTTGAGGCCTGCGCTAAGGAAAATACTTGCAATAGAGTTTTCGGCAAGCAGTTTGAGTGCAAAACCCTTGGCGTCGTGATGGCGACCGATATCATTCATGGTCTCTGTTAAATCGACCACAATAAGGCGGAAAGGCGTCTTTTTGCCTGTCGCGCGGATGATTCTATCTTTAAAATTCATGCTGCAAATATAGAATTTTCTTATGAAACTGCGGACGGTTCATCATTCTCCGTAAGAGAATCTATTGTTTCTTTTATTATTCATCGTGGCAGAACGTTGTGACCGACGTTTTTTTATACAATACCGCCTTTATGATAATTTTTTTATGAAAATTTGTAGATGAAAACGAAAAAAAAGCTATAATAATTAAGTAACTTATCGGAGGTTTTATGCAGATTCTTGTTTTGCTCGCAGATGGTTTTGAAGAAACGGAATTCGTGGTTCCTGTAGATTTATGGCGTCGTGCCGGTTTTAAGGTGACTGTCGCTTCTGTTTCGGGAGCAGATATTGTCGATGGCCTTCATGGGCTCAAAATCCAGTCCGATGTTGCTTTGAATAAACTTGAACCGACCGATTTCGATGCTGTTTTCTTGCCGGGTGGCGGTGTTGGCGTGCAGAACCTCAAGGCAAGTGCCGCTGTTGAAAATACCGTTTGCTGCTTGAATGATGATAACAAGTGGGTCCTTGCCATTTGTGCTGCTCCGACAGTCCTCAGCAAGGCTAGAATCCTCGTAGACCGCAAGGCTACTTGCTATCCTGGATGCGAAACAGAACTTGTATGTCGTGAATTTACTGAAGAGCGCGTCGTTGTCGATGGAAACATCATCACGAGCCGTGGCCCGGGTACGGCAGAAGAATTTGCTTTAAAGTGCATTGCCACAATGGGCAGTGCAGAGCTTTCTGAAAAAATCCAAAAACAAATTGTTGCGCGCTAAGTTATTTGAATCATGACTGATTCTTAAAGATTAAATTTTATCATTGTTTCGAAAACCCCTACACTTTTGTAGGGGTTTTATATATGGTTGATATTTTGTTTATTTGCTGTGAATTTCGTAAGAATGTAAGAGCAGTGTTTGTATGTGACAATATTTTTTTGTTAAAAAAAGAGATTACCTGACACGTTGTTATGTAAAAAATGCTATATATAAAGTACTCCATATACACCAATAAGGGTCGGAAACTAAAATTTCCGGCCCTTTCCTTTTTTCGAAAAAAAAGTCAACAGTTTTGATGACGCTAGGAACGGCTGAATTTCGGTTATGGAGTCCGGACTGGAACTTTGAGTTCCGTCTGAAAGTGCTGAAAATCATCAAAAAATGCAAAAAAAAAACGTGTTGTTTGCGATGAAACAACATGTTTCTTTGAAATTTAACCGATCTAGGACCTTTAGTCTGTGGTGGTTGATTCTTGCTAGCCGACGCTGTGTTCGAGTTTTAAAGTCAACAGTTGGCGGGCTTCGGTAGCGAACTCACCGGGCAGTTCTTTGAACACATCTTTACAAAAACCGCCGACCATCGCTTGGATGGCATCTTCGCGTTTGATGCCTCGGCTCTCGAAGTAGAACAGCTGGTCCTCGCTAATGCGACTGGTTGTTGCTTCGTGCTCGGTCTGGGCGCTTGCGTTCGCGACGGTGATGTACGGGAACGTGTGGGCGGCGCTCTTGGTGCCAACGAGCATGCTATCGCACTGGGTGTAGTTGCGGGCGCCTGTAGCCGACTTGCGGATGCTCACCTCGCCGCGATAGGCGTTGCTGGAGCAGTCGGCGCTGATGCCTTTGGAAATGATAGTGCTCTTGGTATTCTTGCCGATGTGGATCATCTTTGTGCCGGTGTCGGCCTGCATGTGGCCGTTCGTGAGCGCCACGCTGTAGAATTCGCCCACAGAATTGTCGCCCTGCAAAATGCAGCTTGGGTACTTCCACGTGATGGCGGAACCCGTTTCGACTTGAGTCCAGCTGATGCGGCTGTTCTTGCCGGCACACTTGCCGCGCTTTGTAACAAAGTTATAGACACCGCCGGCTCCCGTCTCGCGGTCGCCTGCGTACCAGTTCTGCACGGTAGAATACTTGATGCTTGCGTTTTCCTTGGCCACGAGTTCCACGATGGCGCTGTGCAACTGCTTGCTGCTGAATTCCGGCGCGGTGCAGCCTTCGAGGTAGCTTACGCTGGCATCGTCGTCGGCGATAATCAATGTGCGTTCGAACTGGCCTGCTTCCTTGTTGTTGATGCGGAAGTAGGTGGAAAGGTCCATGGGGCACTTGACTCCAGGCGGAATATAGACGAAGCTTCCGTCACCGAAGACGGCGCTGTTGAGGGCCGCAAAGTAGTTGTCGCCAGCCGGGACCACGCTACCGAGATATTCTTCGATGAGTTCCGGGTATTCCTTGATGGCATCGCTGATGGAGCAGAAGATGATGCCCATTTCCATGAGCTTCTTCTTGTGGCTCGTGTAGATGCTGACGGAATCGAACACGGCATCGACAGCCACGTTTGCGAGTCGTTTCTGTTCGTCCAGCGGGATGCCGAGTTTTTCAAAAGTTGCCAAGAGTTCCGGGTCCACGTCTTCGATCTTTTCGTGGCTCTTCTTGGTCTTCGGTGCGGAGTAGTAGACGATGTCCTGCAAGTCAACAGGATTGAAGTGGAGCTCGCCCCAGTTGGGCTGTTCCATCGTCTTGAGCTTTTCGTAGGCTCTCAAGCGGAAGTCGAGCATGAATTGCGGTTCGCCACGGAGCGCTGACGCCCTGCGGATGATATCCTCGTTAAGACCTTTTTCGAAGGCTTCGTTTTCAATATCAGTGACAAATCCGTATTTGTAATTTTCGCTCATCTTTAACCCGCTTTAAACGAGTGCAAAGATAGTAAAATGTGGGAGCGATTCAAAATGTGATAACGCTATTTCCATATTAACCTATAAATAATGTAGACTAGTCGTAGCGATTATATGTTGATTGAATCAATAGAATAAAAAACGGTATATAGCGAGAAGGTTTGTTATTATAAAAGGTTGATATTCAGTGTTGGAAGAATGGAAGCGTCGGCCAAGGATGGGGAGGGGGCAGGGAGGGGCCCGTGCGGCCTTCGCAACTCTGAGCTGGGGCCCCGCCCGCATAATGCGGGTCTAAGGGTTTACCCCTTCTTTATCACTTCCACAGTCAACTTATTGAAAGCTAGCTTTCCGCCTTCGCGCAGCTCTAGCGCTGCCCTGAATGTTGTGTCGTTCTTTTTGAACGGTTCAAGGATCGGCGTGGATTTGTTCTTTAAAAGCGTTTCGACTTCTTCGTCTTTAAATTCTCGCTGGAAAAACGCCTTGGGAATCCCGTAATTGCAGGCGGGGTTCATGCACACGTATGCCGCAAGCGTTTGCACTTCGCCGTTTGGCGTTTGCGTGGTCGTGCCGCTACGGAATCGCAGCTGGTCGCCGCAACAAGGGCAGGGGAGGTCTCTGTGGACAAATTCAAAATTCGTGCGACCGTCTTCGCCAAGCTTTAAGTAGGCATCGAAATCCGTTCCTTTCTTGCTTTTGAATCCGGTCAACAGTTCAGTTTTGCCGCCGGTGAGGAGCGCTTTGATATCTGCCACGCGGAGCTTTTTGCCTGCAACGGACTTGAACAGGGTAAAGTTACAAGCTGGGCAGAAAATGGCGTTTTTGTTTTCTTCGAGTTTCTTTTTGCAGAGCGGGCAGTTGAACTTGGTTTCGGTGCCGTGGAAATGCCCGTCGTTCTCGAAAGCGAATGTCGCTTTGAAATCCTTGTCCCAGACGATTTTTGCGTTGAAAGTCGTACCTTTCTTGGTCAAGAAGCCGCTGATGATTTCTGTTGTGCCGTTGCTGAAGAGTTCTGCGATTTCCGTGTCGCTCATGACATGCCCGGCAATCGTCTTGTAGAAAACGAAGTCGCAAGTTGGGGCGGTATCTGGCGTGAGCGTCGGGTCGCCGTTTTCGTTGTTCGAAGTCGTGACGTCGCTCCCTTCGCAAATCAGGCGGTTGCCGGAATCCAGCAATGTTTTGCCGCACTTGGGGCATTTATAATTGGTTGGCGTTTTGGCGCGGGCGTCATCGGAAAATTCAAAGCCGATGTTGCCGTCATCGCCTAACGTGAGCGTGGCGCTGAATGTCGTTCCTTTTTTGCTCTTGAAACCGCTGAGCAAATCGGACTTGCCTGTTTTGAGGAGTGTCGCCATTTCGGCGTGGCTCAGTGTGCGGCCGGCAATCGTGTGGCCCGCCTTGAAGCCGCATTCTTCGTTTTTGCAGACATAGCCCCACGGCGCAATTTCGAGCGGACTGGAACATTTCGGGCAAGGAATCGCATCGGTGACGGTTTCGCGTTCGAACTGGCTTGCATATTTTTGGTGCAAATGTTCGAAAAGTTCTTTGACGTAATTCACGATGCCGTCGCGGAATTCAATCGGCGTGAGTTTGCCTTTTTCGACTTGCGAAAGCTTGAATTCCCATTCGCCGGTCATTTCGGGCGATTTGACTTTCTCGTCCATGAGCGCGATGACTTCGCGTCCGCGCTGGGTGCTGACAAGGTAATTCTTTTGCGCTTCGATGAATCCGCGTTTTTTGAGCGTCTCGATGATGCCTGCTTGTGTGGCTGGCGTGCCGAGACCGCGTTCTTTCATGGCTTCGGCAAGTTCTTCGTTTTCGATTTGCTTGCCCGCCGTTTTCATTGCGGCAAGGAGCGTGGCTTCGGTAAAATACTTGGGCTTGCTCTTCTTTTTCTTTTGCAGTTCTAGGCTGTCGAAAGGAGCGTGGTCACCAACATTCCATTCCGGGAAAGTCTCAACGATGTTCGTGATATCGTCGCTATCACCCTTGCCTTCGGCTGCCACGTCGTTATCGCTTTTTTTTCCTTTCGTCTTTCGTCTTTCGTCTTTCGTCTCTTTTGCGAGTGCACGGAAACCTAAATCTTCATTCCTCTTGAGTTTTAGCCTAAAGATTTCGGCGTTGGCGGCATCCAGCAGAACTTCCATTTCGCTCCAGACATACGGCTTAAGCCATGCCTGCACAAAGCGTTCCTTTGCGAGCTTGTAGATGTTCTCTTCCATCTCAGGGAGGTTTTGCGGATCTTCTCCCGTAGGGATGATGGCAAAGTGGTCCGTGACTTTGCTGGAGTTGATGAAGACAAAGTTTTCGTTGCCGCCACGCATGACGGATTTTTCTTGCGGTGAGGCAAGTCTTTGGGCAAGCGCGTATGCTTCTTGCTGCATCGTGTCCGGCAAATATTGCGAGTCCGTACGCGGGTAGGTGAGCAACTTCTTTTCGTACAAGTTTTGTGCACAGTCGAGAACTTGCTGAGCACTGTATTTAAAACGCTTGTTGCCCTCTTTTTGCAGTTCCGTCAAGTCAAACGGTTTTTGCGGAAACTGCTTTTTCTGCTGAATGTCGATTTTTGCAATCGTCGCTTCTTCCGGCGGTGAGCATTTGTCTATAACAGCTTGCGCCGGCTCTTCTTTCTCGAAAATCGCAACTTTTAAATTGCTGCCGAGATCCTTCGACTTCGCTTGCGCTTCGCTCAGGATGACACCATTTGCTTCTGCCACACCGCTCGCTTCACTTGAAACGTTCTTAGGCACTTCGGCAAGCTCAGTGGCCTTATCCGGCTGCGGTTTCTCTCCTCTTTCGTCTTTCGTCAAGGTTGGTGAGCCTGCCGAACCACGTCTATCGTCTAATAACTGTGCCTGAAATCCTTTCCACGTTCCGACTACACTGTAATAAAACAGTTCCTTGAACTGCTCGACAATTGCATCGCGTTCCACGACCAGATTCAGCGTCGGCGTTTGCACTCGTCCCACAGAAATCATCTTTCCGCGCCCGGCGGTGAGCGTGTAAGCGCGCGTCGCATTCAGCCCGACCATCCAGTCGGCACGCTGGCGGAGCCTTGCCGCATAGCTCAAGTTCAAACGCTCTGTAGCATCTTCCAGATTCTTCCAAGCCTTGTCCAAATCCTTCGCCACATAGCTGTTCACCCACAAACGCTTGATCTGCTTTTTGCGGAAGTCCGGCGTGTAGTCGAGAATCAAGTCGAAAATCAAATTACCTTCACGGCCCGCGTCCGCGCCGTTCACAAGAACATCCGCCCTTGCCATCATATCGCGCACAACCGCGAGCTGCTTTCGTGTGCTCTCAATTTCCATCAACTTGAATTTTTCGGGCAAAAGTGGCAAGTTCGAAAGCCGCCAACCGCCCTCGAAACCGGGATAGGCGTCCAGCGGAGCAAGCGTAATCAAGTGACCCACGCACCACGTGATGCAATGGTTCTTGCCGATCAGGCACCCGTCGCCTTGCGTAAACTTTTCACCCTCAATACGCTCCAGCATTGGCTTGTAATGTTGGTTTGCAACGGAAGGTTTTTCGGCGACGAGTAAAATCATAATTGCCGAAAAGATATAAAAATTTTGGATGGAACTATGTGAATATGGTTCCTTGTAATTTGAATGTTTGTTTTGTTTTGATTGTGAAGAATTGTAAAAAAATTATTTGTGAAATAAACTATATTAGAATAAACTGAATAGAGTGAAAAATGCGCTATTGTTATGAATTTGTTTTTTTGTTAGCTTTCTTTGGCTTTGTGTATGCTCAATCACCGATTTCTGTAGAAGCTTATGATGAGCAAGGGAATAATCAAAGTCAAATAACGCTTCGATTAAAACTGATAAACAATACTTCAGATACGCTATATAATATCCATGCAAGATATTTTTTGAATAACGAAAAAAATAGGACTTTGAAAATCGCTCCGTACTATATGGAGGGCGTTTCGGTGTCGTTAGATACAATTGAAGATTATCTTGCTGTAAAGATAAGCTTTCCTGTAATTGCTCCGGGGGTATTTCCAAATTCTAGTGGGATAAGCCTCGGTATGAGGTATAGTGATGACAGTTCATTTCATAAACAGGGAAATTATAGCTATCCTATAGGAAGTAGTTTCACTGAAACAGATCGAATTCCGGTTTATTATGGCGATGTTATTTTAGTTGGCTTTGCTCCAGGTATACTACCCGATGCGAATCCTATATCAATGGTTTCTGGCTCTGAGCTTTTGCTTGATTCTACTAAGCGAGTACGCTTTGCGTGGCGTGAGGTTGAAGGTGCGAATAGTTACAAATTGACTGTTCTTTCGGCAACGGATTCCAGCATGTTAATACAAAAGGAAACGGAAAAGACTCGTGTAGATACTGCATTAAATGAAGGTGATTATTTTTGGCGAGTAGAGTCATCTGAATTTGTCGTTGGCAATGGATTTTGGGATAAAGTTGTTGATTTTACAAAACAGGCTTGGAATAGTGTTCATACTTTTTTGGATAAAATAATTGTTGATGGTGTAAATCCTTTAATAAGAACTCCACTTGCTGCACGAAAGGATACTTATCTTTTAGATGTAAAATGGGGGGAAATGTCTATCGTTCGTGAATGGGATAGACCGCATTTACATCATGAGCTTTATGACGAAGAAGAAAGTTACCGTTGTTGGGCTGTTGGTGCACAAATGCTTAATCATTATTACAAAGGCAATGTAACTCAAGATGAAATAAAACTAAAATTTAAAAGTAATCGTAATTTGTTAGTCTTTAAAGATTCCGTTTCTTCAGTGATTCTCGGAGCTTTTTTACATAGTTATCAAGGCGCTATGAGTACAGATAGTTTTGAAACTGTATTGTATTGGACTTTAAATTCCAATGTAACTTTAAATAAAAATAATCGCTCTCCAACAGAATCGGAAGTGAAATTATTTCTTAAAGACTCTGTTCCATTATATATATGGACTCATACGCATGTCGAAATTCTTGATGCTTATAAAAAAACTCTAGATGGAAATTTTTTTGTACGAGTTGTTAATACGGATAACAATGGTGATACCGCATGGGTGTCTTTGGATTCTGCTAAAATTGAAGGTTTTATGGCTCCTCAAGTTGTAGGGCCTGTTCGAATGAGTGACTCTTTAATACATAAGGACTCTGACGGAGACGGTCTTATGGATTATGATGAATTATACCGTTTTGGTACAGATTCTACAAAGTATGATTCTGATGGAGATAGTATTAGCGATAAAATTGAAATAATGTCTTATACGATTTTGGAATCTTTATATGGTGATTCTTCTAAAGTAAGCAAAGGAGTAGATGCTTTACAATTTGCTGATGTTGATAAAGACAACTATAGAGCGGAACATGATTTAGATTCTGATGGCGGCGGTGTTAGCGATGGCAAAGAGGATTTGAATTTTAATGGAATGCAGGATAATGCGGAATCTAGTCCCTATAATGCCGATGATGATTTCTTTATTGCAGAGCCAATTTTAGATATTCCCGATACATTTACCATATATGCGTTAAATGAGTTGCGCATAAACGATGGTGTTAAATGTAGCAAGGCTGATAGAGAAGTTCTTGGTTCTTTACGTAATGTAGCTTGTTCCGTAGCTTCAGAATCACAAAAAATTGAGTATGCTGTGAATATTGGTAGAAGTGTTATTGTAAACCATATTGCTTCTAAAGGAGGTGTTTTTTTAAGAGATCGTTCTATTGCAGTCGCTCCCATAAAGATATATTCATTACCTGATCTGTCTTTAAATCCGTTTGCTCAAGGACGAGCTCGAATTAGATCTGTATCTATGTGCTTGTTGCAGTCTTTGTGGCCATATAAAGTTGAAAATATTTCCTCTCTGCTAAATGTTGGAAATTCTTTCAAAGAAATATTCTACAAAGAAATCTATACATTAAAGAATGGCGATACCTTTAAAAGTTTGAAGGTTCATCCTGGTGGAAAGTTGCTAATTGAGCCTGGTGAGATGTTTGTTGGCGATATTCAACTTGAATCTGGAAGTAGAATCCAGTTTACAGAACCTGGAAGAAAAACAGTAATTCATGCAAATGGTTCAGTTATATGGAGGTCTTGGACTTTAAATGATGATAAAATACAAGTTGCTAAGGGCTTTAAGCTTATTCAACATAGTTCAGAGACCATGTTTGTTGAAGGACAATGGGCTGGAACTATACTTGCTCCGAATGCAGATTTAGTGCTTGGACAATCAAATAAGACTCTTTACGGTCGATTTTTAGGACGAAATGTTGATGTTCACCAATATTCTTCAGTTTACAATGTCTATTTTGATCCTGAAACAATAATGAACTTAGTTTTTAAAATGGAGTAGTTATGAAAAAATTATTGCTTGTTATTGCCGTTCTCTCAGAGGCTTTGTTTGCCATCTCTCCCAAAACAATGGAGATTGTTTTTAAATCCCTGAAAATAGATGACTCGAAAATAAAAGAAGACTTATGTGATTCAATTTATTCGGGATTGCCAAAAGCGGAAACTTCAAGATACCGTGCTTTATGTGTGTCAGTTTACGATATTATTGAATACAATTCCCCTATAGATTATTCTGTTCTTTTCACTTATGAATCAGGTGGTTTTACCCTGAGAAGGCAAAATCAAACATGTAAGAATCCAATTTTGAGTGATGACGCTGAGGGAACTCCAGGGACTGCTCAATTTAGCGAAGTTTTGTTTGCCGAATTGATGCGATTGCAGAAATATGGCGTTATACAAAATGATCGGGATTCTCTGGAAACTTTTTTATTTGGTGAAATAGCAAAAATGAAAGAAGCTTCATTTTGTGAGGATATTGATTTAGTTGTTTATGATGAAGAATTCGGTGCTAAAAGACCTGATATGGGTGAACAAGGTTGCTGTTCTTTAGTGAAGTCGCCTAGTGCCTTGCCTGTGCAAGTCCGGTTTCCTTCATATATTCGCGTTTCTAAAATTATTGAAAACAGATTTTTTCTGTCGAATGCAAAAATTGGCTCTAATTTTGCTTTATTCGATATGAATGGCAAAGTGCTAAAACAAGGGGTTGTGCTGTCAAAAATTATTCAAGCGCCTATGCTTCCTGCTGTTTTAAAAATTCAGAACCAAATTATGATGTTGAAGTAAATTTAATAGATGAGGGCGCGTAAAAGCTTTTTGCCTGCTGTTATATCATTTTTTTAGAATTTATGGGGAGTAATCAAAAGTAATATATGTTTATACACATATTCAATGTGAGGTTACTTATGCTGGCAGTCGTGGATGCGCTCCTTATGCAGAGCTCACTGACAAGCCGGTCTCCTTTAGAATCGAGGGTTATAATATCCCGAAGCCGGTTATTGCGTTCTTTTCCATCAACTTGAATTTTTCGGGCAAAAGCGGCAAGTTCGAAAGTCGCCAACCGCCCTCGAAACCGGGGTAGGCGTCCAACGGCGCTAGCGTAATCAAATGACCCACGCACCACGTGATGCAATGGTTCTTGCCGATCAGGCATCCGTCGCCTTGCGTAAACTTTTCACCCTCAATGCGCTCCAACATTGGCTTGTAATGCTGATTGGCAACAGAAGGTTTTTCGGCGACGAGTAAAATCATAATTGCCGAAAAATATAATTTAATTCTTGAGAGGCTAGTAGGAGGATTAAGTTCTTATTGTAGAATCGCTTTAGCCCATTCCGGGATGTTTTCTATGTATTTTTTGATAAGCTTCCCATCTGATAATCGAAAAAGCAAACTAGCATCAGATCCGTCAATGGAGTTGTCATAAACATATAAGCGGTCGATTGTAGATGCTATACGTTTGCAATTCAAAATTGACTTTTGATATCTTGAGATGATTTTTGAAATGGGAACATCGTGACCACCGCATATAACTCTATTTGCTATTCTTGAAGCATTGATAGATGGATGGTTTGTAGCGACAAAGAAAATACGAATGAAATATCCTTGTTGCTTTGCTTTTTGAACAAAATTTATTTTTTGTTCCGAAGAAAAAACGCTTTCAAAAATTATGTTCTGTCGTTCTTTTAAACAGTGTTCTCGCCATTCGTCGCAAAATTGAGCTGCTTTAAGCACCGCTTCAGGTGAGTTCCAGTTTCCAAATTTTTCTTGGGCTACATTATCGGGATTGATGTAAACTGCATTCTCCAGCCATTCGTGCCGAAGAATTTTAGAAGTTATGGTTGTTTTGCCCGAACCATTAGGCCCTGCAACAATTATGAGTACGGGGCGATGTTGTGTTGTTTCCGTAGTCATTTTAGTGGATTGCGAGTGCTGCTTTTTTTAATTCATCGAAAAATTGCTTTGTTGCCTTGGCGTTTGCTTTGCGAGCGTCCTCGGCGGCTTCACTCATTATTTGAGCAAGCATTTCATCGGAAGGTTCGTCTAGATCAGTCAATCTGTACGAATTGATGTCTTTTTTTGTTGTCATGGACGCCTCCGAATGGTGAAATACTTTTCACCAATATATGTTTTTCTGAAATTTTAGTCAATAAGATAGTGTTTGTGATAAAAAAAAACGGATATGTAATGTGTTGTGAAATATCTAGCCCGATTTAGTCGGGTTTTCTTTTTTGCATTTTGCAAACCACTTTTAAAATCGATTTCTTTTAATTCCCTAAAATTCCATGCGCTACAAATCATCTTCTAATTCTCCGAGATTTAAATTGGGCGTACTGTTATTAGGAAAAGGAAATCGAGGACGGGGCATGGGTTTTGGAAAGCCTGCATCATCCAAGATACGTTTACGGTTGGATTCGAAGCGGTCACTTTGGATAGCTCTCTGCATGAACGAAGCGTAATCTTCTATAGCCTGACTGGCCTTGTCTAACGTCGGACGTAATGCGTTACGCTTGCTTTCCACACGTGGCGTCGGTAACTGGCTTGCAAAATCCAAGGCAAGAACCTGAACGGAGTCGAACAGGCTCTGCATTGCATCGTAAGCCTGACGAGCACTGTCGCGAGAAGCGACGGACACAATTGGCTGTTCCGTGCGATTTTCTGCTTGATTCAAAGCTTCAAGGGCGTCCTGATAATTCTTCTTTATGTAGTTGCAGTAACCCATAACGAGGTATGCTTCAGATACGAGGAAAGATTCAGGAAGGTTGTTTATAATCCATTTGGCGTACTTTATAGCTTCATCCGGCTTGTTGGCCTTGATAAAGGCCCATGCGATACCGAGCATCGCTTCGTCGAACACCGGAGAATCCTTCTGCACCAGGCCATACATCCGAGCGGCGGCTGCAATGTCCGGCTTTTCACCAGAGAAGAATAGGTGACCGAGCTTCACCTTAGCTGCATTCTGTATGTCACGTTCGGACTTGTTGGAAACCGGCTGTTCCGTAATAGAGCGGAAACAGTTCTCGGCTTCGTCAAACTTGCTCATTCGACTGTTAGCGATGCCCATGGTGTAACGGGCGTAGAGATAGTTTGCGTTACCCGGAGGGATGGATGCGTGCAGGTCAATGGATTCTTGATAGAGGCCCTGTTCGAACTTGATCTGGCCGGCAACGTAGTCAGCGTCAGCCTTCGCATCGCTTTTGCCGAACTTCTGAGCGATGGTCTGGTATATGGCCATCGCTTCTTTGTACTTGCCTTCCTTATAGTTGATGTTCATCAACTGGAAGTGATACTTGGCGATTTGGTCACTTTGCGGATAGCGCTTGATGGCGTCGCGGTAAATTTCCCTAGCCGCTTTGTGCATACGGAGGTTTTCAAAGGACTTTGCCTCGTAGAAAGCGGCCTGGTCCACAAGGCGAAATGTTGGGTACTTCGTTTGGATTTCACCAAAGGCGTATGCAGCGTCCAAAAACTGACGGTTCAAGTAAAGGCTCTTTGCTGCATAATAGTCGTTTTCAGGTTGGATTATCAAACGGCGATAACGTTCTTCGCCGACCTTCTCTTCGCGAGTATCACCGAATCGGGTCGTGAACTTGACTGCCCACACAAAGCCGCGGTTCTTTTTAGCCCAAAGATCGTCGTGAGACATTTCGAGATCAAGAGCGAGGTAACGGAAGATGCTCAAGTCCTTGAAATTAATTGTCGCTCCGAGGACCGGATTGCCATCCTTCGTGTAGCGAGCGCGAACGCCGAGGTGAGGAAAAAGATAATAGGTCAAGGAAAAGCTCATTTCGAGGTCGCAACCCTTGCCATCTTTAGAATCGTGGATGAGGTCCAAAATGGAGAATTCGGCTTTGAATTCGAGGAGACGGTTGAATCCGCGATAGAACAAAGAGAGGTTCAAGTTCGTCGGAATTTTGTAAGCGTCATCAGCTTCGTCAACAATCGGAGCGAGGAGGTTCTGGATGCTCGCGCCAATGAGCAAGTAACCGTACTTTGATGATGCAAGCGGGTTCCAGCTTAAACCCGCATCAGCATTAACCTTGAGCTGATAGTTTTTATCAAACTGGTTGATGTAAAGCACATCGAAGTTGACGCCAAGAGATAGCAAGTGGAAAAGTCTGTACGCGTAACCGAATTGAGCGGCTATTTCGCCATAAGATTCGCCATCTTCAAATGGAGCGCCTTTTTCAAAAAGGGATATGCCCAAAGTGTGCTTGTAGTCAATCGGGTACGTCAAGCTGACGTATTCCTGGCTAGCTTCGCCACCAGTGGAGCTAAAGAATGCAACACTGAATTCGAGCTGATCGGCTTCAGAAATACCAGCTGGGTTCACATACATCGCGGTGTTACCGCCAAATTCTGCAAACCAATCGTTCTGCTGATACTGATTCGGCGTGTCGGTGGCCTTTGCAAACAAAGAAGTGCAGGCTACGGCAAGTCCGATAGCGGCCGCCTTGATGAAATTAGTACGCAACACCATTTTATTTATGATTGAAAAACTCTTCTATAAAACCCACCTCAATATACTTTATTTTGTTTGGGTGAACAAGCGATTGGGCTTAGAAAAGTTTTGTACAGTCGATTTAAAACCGGGACCGATAAAAAGACAAAATTGCGTTTTATGAGAGGGCGTGACAGAAATTTTTTTGAAATAGTATATATTTGTGCATGAGCATAAAAAGGAGTAGATTGCTCATGAGCAAGTTCAACAATTTGTGGATTTGGATATCGAAGAATGGCGAAGAACGTTTCAAACTGACGTTCAAGCAAATAGAAAACATCGCGGGTATTCCAATAGATCACTCCTTTTTGACGTATAAAAAAGAATTGCCGGAATACGGCTATAAAGTTGGCAAAATATCACTGAAAGAACAAACTGTATCGTTCAAAAAAATATAAACCCCCTTGACTCGTCCCTTGGGGCAGGCCTTATATTTCTAGCAGATTCGAATCCTAACCAAAATCGTACGATGACAAACTACAAAACAAAACTCAAAATCGGAGAGTTCTCGCAGCTGATGCAGGTGACCGTAAAGACCTTGCGTCACTACGAACAGAAAGGTCTGCTATTGCCCCAAGACGTGGACAACCTGACGGGTTACCGTTACTACAGTATCGATCAGATGCAAAAGTTGAAAAGCATCCGCGAATTGCAAAATCTCGGATTCTCGCTGGACGAAATCAAGGAACTGTACGAAGACGATTCGCACACGCCGAGCATCCACCAGATGGAAGAGAAAATCAAGGAAACGGAAACACAACTGAAACGTTTGATTGCCCGCCGCGACCAACTGCTCAATTGGAAGAATTCTCTAAAGGAAATGAATTCAATGGATAAATTTAGCATCCAGTCTCTGCCGGAAATCATCGTGGCAAGTCATCGGGAAATCATTCCCAATTTCGAAGCGCTGGGCCCCATGTGCTATGAAAAAATAGGCCCTGAAATGAAACGTCTCGGTTGCAAGTGTCCCAAGCCCGAATACTGCTTTACTGTCGAACACAACAAGGAATATACCCCGACAGATATCGATATCGAATACTGCGAGCAAGTTGTGGAAATGGGAACTGATAGCGACATCATCAAGTTCAAGCGCATTCCGGCAGTCCCCAAGGCCCTCTGCATGAAGCATGTTGGCCCTTACGAACGTTTCTATGAGTCGTTCATCGAAGCGTTCCGCTACATCGAAGAAAAGGGCTACAAAATCGCAGGGAAGCCCCGCACCAGTTACATCGACGGGCCCTGGAACCAAGAAGACCCTGAAAAATGGCTCTCGGTTATCCAGTTCCCCGTAGAATAAACTATATCTATAGTCTGCCCCGTTTGGGGGCGGACTGTGAACTATTTTTGTACAGCGCAACTTGATAGAAAAAAATGCTGGATGGAGTTGTTATGCCTTTTGACTTTAAAAAAGAATACAAGGAATTCTATATGCCGAAAGGCAAGCCCGAAATCGTCACCGTTCCGAAGATGAACTACATTGCGGTGCGGGGCAAGGGCAACCCGAACGAAGAAGATGGCGAATACAAAAAGTCCATCGAACTTTTGTACGGAATCGCTTATACGATTAAGATGAGCAAGAAAGGCGACCATAAAATCGAGGGTTACTTTGATTACGTGGTGCCGCCGTTAGAAGGTTTCTGGTGGCAAGAAAATATTGACGGGATTGATTACGGCCACAAGGAAAATTTCCTGTGGATTTCTGTTATCAGGCTGCCTGACTTTGTAACCAAAGCCGATTTTGATTGGGCGATTGAAGAAGCGACTCGCAAAAAGAAAATGGATTTCTCGAAAGTCGAATTTCTAGAAATCGAAGAAGGGCTTTGCGTGCAGTGCATGCATTCTGGCTCATACGATGACGAGCCTGCAACTGTCGCGACAATGGACAAGTTCATCGCCGACAACGGTTACGAAAATGACATATCGGAAACGAGGCGTCACCACGAGATTTACCTTTCTGATGCGCGCAAGGTTGCTCCGGACAAGTTAAAGACCGTCATTCGCCACCCGATTCGGAAAAAGCTGTAACCCCCACCTTCCACCCTTGCCATTTCTCTCGAATCTTTGTATATTCATGCACATGAGAAAAATCTTGAACCTTCTACTTCTACTTAGCATCGCTACCGAAGCGAGGTTTTAGGGATTTTTCAAAGATTTTCAAAGAATTTAAACCTAAAAGCGCCCGCTTCAAGAACGAAGCGGGTTCTTTTTTAGTTTGAAATTCTATTTTTGGTTTGAAAACTAAAGGAACTTTGCGGTCTTGAAGCCGGCAAGGAGATAAAAATGACTGAAACGAGAAAACCATTCTTCTATGACGTAACACTGCGTGATGGTAACCAGGCTCTTCCGAAGCCCTGGAACAACGCCCAGAAAAAAGATGTTTATCTGTTGCTCTTGAAGCTCGGTGTGCAGGGGGCCGAAGTCGGTTTCCCGGCCTCTAGCGAAATGGATTTTGAATCGGTCATGGAACTTGCAAAGCTCACCGCGCAGATGGCGGAAGAAGGCGATGAAACCGCAAAGAATGTCGTGGTTTCCGGCCTTGCTCGCTGCATCGAAAGCGATATCCAGCGCTGCTGGGAAGCGGTCCAGTACGCACCGCACCCGCGCATCCACACGTTCCTCGCTACAAGCCCCCTCTCCATGGAAAACGTCCTGCACATGACGCCCGAACAGGTCAAGGAAAAGGCTGTGAAGTGCGTGAAGTTTGCAAAGTCCTTGGTAGGCGACAAGGGTGATGTGGAATTCAGTGCCGAACATTTTGGCGACTGCCTCGAAAACATGGATTTTGTGATTGACGTTCTGAAGGCTGTTGTCGAAGCCGGTGCTACGACGATTAACCTGCCGAATACGGTGGAACGCTACCGCCCGAAGCTCTATGTGGATCAGGTCAAGCAGGTTTACGAAGCTCTGCCCAAGAACATCACGATTTCTGTCCACTGCCATAACGACCTCGGCATGGCGACTGCAGCAACCGTCGAAAGTTTCTTTGTCGGTGCAACTCAGCTGGAAGTCGCTTTGAACGGCCTCGGCGAACGTTGCGGCAACACGAACTTCTACGAAGTGGCGATTGGCCTGCACAATTCCGGTGTCGAAACGGGCCTGCATCTCGAACGCATTTACGAAACTGCAATTCTCGTGAGCCATTGGAGCGGTGTGCCTATATACATTCGCGCTCCGTTGATCGGAACCGAAGCTATTGTTCACCGTAGCGGCATCCATCAGGATGGTGCATCCAAGACGAAGGACATGAAGAAGGGCGCTTATCGTCCGATTGATTACTCTATCATCGGTCGTAACCAGAACGATACGCTCAGCTTTACAAGCCAGAGTGGTCGCACCGCTGTGTATGAAATCATCACGAAGTTTGGCTACAAGATGACTTTGCAGGAAGCCTCCAGGTTGCAGCCGGTGCTGAAGCGCTTGAGCGAAGCCGAAGGCGAACTCAGTGCTGAACGCGTGCTCGATGTGTTCCGCGAACAGTTCGTCAATGTGAATGGTCGCCTGGTGTTCAACAACATCGAAGTTATCCCGGACGAAAACCGCTTCATTTTCCATTTCAAGAAGGATGGCGAAGCGCTTGTGAAGTCCGTGACGGCAGAAGGCCCCATCGAGGCAGCCCTAATGCTCATGCGTGAAATCGGCATGCCGGTGGAACTCGTGAAGTACCGCCAGCTGGTCGTGCCTGAAAAGGACAAGTTGTGGGCCGGCCGTGGCTTAAGCCGCATTGTGCTCAAGGCTAACAACGAAGAAGTCGAAGGTCGCGGCGTTTCGAGCGATACGCTCAAGGCGAACATGCGTGCCCTCTTTGGCGGCGTGAACTTGCTGTATAAGAAGTAAATAAAGAATGTGATTCCGGCTAGGTTCCGGCTCAAGGGCCGGAATGATGTGCGTCATGGCGGACTAAGGTTGGTGAGCCTGCCGAACCATCCGCCATCTCGTCATCAAAGGAGAAAATGATGTTAGAACAACTTAAGACGCCGTTCAAAAAAGTCTATGGTAAGGTTCGTTCGCGTGCGGACGGATTTGTGGGACCTGTTAAGGATTCGGTGTCCAAGTTGTTGGCGCTTTTCCCGAACATCAAGGCTTTTGCCGGTTCCGAAGATTTGGCGAATGCGAATGATGCTGACAGTGTTCTCGTGGATGGCGAAAATGCCGAGGGCAAAGCAGCAAAGCCGGGCTTGCGTGCTCGCTTCAAAAACTTCAAACAATCGCTCAAGGGATTAAGCGACCTTCAAAAACTGATCCTCTTGACTATCGCCGTCGTGCTCCCTGCGGGCATTCTTATTGCGGTCGGGCTTGCGAGTTTCTTGAAAAAGCGCAAGAATAAAGAGTAATTGGTACACTGCTTGGTGGACCACCGTTTGGTGTACTATTTAGTACACTACTTGGTGAACCAATGAAAAATAATGTATATTTATGCATGGAGGTCTATTATGGCTGATGCATTTATATATGGTTCTTCTGTTGAAGGCGAAAATTTC
The DNA here is from genome assembly GCF_902779965.1 of Fibrobacter succinogenes. NCBI lineage: Bacteria > Pseudomonadati > Fibrobacterota > Fibrobacteria > Fibrobacterales > Fibrobacteraceae > Fibrobacter > Fibrobacter succinogenes. Next base: position 36,142 of record NZ_CACZDK010000027.1, read on the forward strand.
ACAGATCGTGAAACCGAAACCAAAAGATTAAAGGCGAATTTTGAGCATGGTGTGAACACTTTGCTTATTTCCAATCGCCGAATTGGCAAGACCTCTCTTGTTCGTCATGTAAAGAATCTAGTCAATGCAAAGAAAGTTTCTGTTGTTTATTTGGACATTTTTGATTGCCGTAGCGAATACGATTTTTACAACAAACTTGCGACGGCGGTGCTTCGACAGACTGCTTCAAAGATGGATGTACTCTTGCAGAATATCAAGACATTTCTTGGGCGCGTGTCGCCTAAGATAATCATGAGTCCCGATCCATCAATGGATTTTTCGTTGTCATTAGGAATTACTCCTAAAGAATACGCGCCAGAGCAAATTTTAAATCTTGCAGAAAACATTGCTCAGAAACAGGGAAAGCGTATAGTTGTTTGCATTGATGAATTTCAGCAAATTGGTGAATTTCCTGATTCACTAACTGTGCAAAAACGCCTTCGAGGGGCTTGGCAGTTGCAGCAGAATGTTTCTTATTGTTTGTTTGGTAGTAAAAAGCATCTGATGACAAACATGTTCCAAAATAAAAGTATGCCTTTTTTTCAATTTGGAGATGCCATATTTTTAGGTGTTATACCTGTAAAAAAATGGGTGTCGTTTATTTGTGAAAAATTCAAGAAGCATGGACTTTCTATTCATGAAGATTTTGCTGCTCGAATTAGTGATGAAGTCGAAGGTTATTCATCTTATGTGCAGCAATTAGCGTGGCTGGTCATGCTGAAAACTGAAAGTGTTGTGACCAAGGAAATTGTAGATGCTGCCGTTAACGAACTTATCGCCCAAAATGCGGCTTTGTTTATGCAACAGACTGAGGGGCTGACGAGCTATCAGATGAACATGTTACGAGCACTTGCTAGTGGCGTTCATGATGGATTCTTGTCTAAAGAAGTAATGGACGAGTTTAGGTTAGGAACGAAATCGAATATTTCAAAGGTGAAAAAAATTTTGATAGATCGCGATTTGGTTGAAGTTCGTGAAAATGGATTGTATATTAGCGATCCCGTATTCCAAATGTGGTTCAGAAAATATTGCTTGTAGGAGTTTAATTTATGCTTTCTTCCCGCTTGCCTAAAGATCTTACTCCGTCGCCGTTCTTTGCTGAACTGGAACGCGCAAAAGCCGATGTTCTTGCAGAGTGCGCCGATGTGGATGGTCGTGCAGGGAATGCCGCCGCACTCCCGTTTATCGATATGACGGTGAGTAGCCCGCTTCGTGTGGGGTTGTCTTTTGATTTGCAACCTGCCGTTGAACAGGCGAAGGGTGAATTTGGAACTTGGGTGGCCGATGCCGCGGGGCGTCGTGATGCCCGTGAAACTGTTGTGGATTATTACCGCGAACGCGGTGGTGCTTTTACTGCGGGGCAGATAATCCTTACGGCGAGTACGAGCGAAGCATATTCAGTTTTGTTCAAAACATTCTGCGATCCGGGCGATGTGATTTTGACGCCGATGCCCGGCTATCCGCTTTTGGATACGCTTGCGCAGTTGGAACATTTAGAATGTGCGCCGTACTTTTTGAAGATTAGACGAGAGAACGCTCGCAGGCTCGCTACTGACGAGAGTGTAGAGGGCGCGGGGGGTCGTAATGACAAGACTGCTGCAAAAAACAACGTCATTCTGAGCGGAGCGAAGAATCCAGTAAAATCTGGTTTCCGTTTTGTTCTGGATTCCGACAGCCTCTTGGCGGCGCCGGAGCGTGCAAAAATCTTGTTGCTCGTCTCTCCGCATAATCCGACTGGTCATTGTGTTTCGCGCGAAGAATGGAACGAGGCTGTACGCTTCTGCGAAGAAAACAACATGATTCTCGTTGTCGATGAAGTCTTTGCGGACTATGTTTTTTCGGATAAAGTCTCGCGCACTTGGCAGTATGTATTAGACGAGAGTGCGGATGTCATCCTCGACCCTGGAGTGCGTAGCACGATAGGGGAGGGGATCCATACAAGTTCCGATTGCGATAACTCTGCGTCGAAAGATCTTTGGGATGCGGGTGGGGGAGACTTTATTAACCTTCCCGAAAATGGTCCGAAGTGCCCGATTTTCTGGTTGAACGGCCTCAGCAAAGCAGTGGGCTCGCCACAGTTAAAGCTCGGCTGGATGGCGTTCTATGCTCCGCGTGAAAAGTTTGAAGAAATCCGTGCGGCCCTTGAATTTGTGGAAGACGCATATTTGAGCGTGTCTTCGCCTGCGCAGTCTTTAGCGCGTCCAATGCTTGCCGCTTCCGCTGCTTACGAATCGCGCATTCGCGAACGCCTTTTGCAGAACTGGAAAACGCTTTGTGAAGCGTTCCCGAGCAAGTATTGCCCCGAAGTTCTTGGCGGCTGGTATGCGGTTGTGCGCCTCGGCGAAGACGATGAAGAGCTCACGCTCCGCTTACTTCGTGAAAAGCATGTGCTTGTGCAACCGGGCTTCTTCTTCGATTTTGACGAGGACGGCTGGGTGGTTATTTCGTTATTGCAAGAGCCTGCGTTGTTTAAAGAAGCGATAGAACGCATTCGTAATTTTGTGTAAGGAGATGCCCGCATCCGCAGGCACGACAATGTGCGGAATGCTAGCATTATTATTGCATGAAAAAAGCCCTCGCGATTGCGAGGACTTGATAATTTCTTGAGATCCTTCGACTTCGGCTTTTCTAGCCTTCGCTCAGGATGACAACGCTTTAAATCCCGTTCACCTTGAACGTCTTGGTTGCATTCTTGGAAGAGATCTTGATAATCTTCAAACCTTTGTTTTGAATGCCTATGTTCAAGCTGTGTCCATCGCTAATCAGTTCCTGTTCAAGCTTGCCAGAAACACCGAAAACCTGAACTGCGAACGGAGTGTTGTTAGCATTGCTAATCGTGATAGAAGATGTGCTGCGGAGCAGGTTGAATGCGTTCGTATTTGCGATACGGCCAGCAACAATTCCTTCCTTTTTCTTTCTTTCTTCCTCTTCTTTTTTCTTGCGTTCTTCTTCCTCTAGACGTTTCTTTTCTTCTTCGTCTTCAACGTCACTTCCGACCTTTTCGACCGGGGCTCTCTTGCTCAAGATGTAACCGAGTGCACCAACAAGAGGAGCGTTCAAGTCAACGCAGACTTCGTTTACTCGCCAGTTGGCGGTAGACCCATCATGACTCCCGCTATTGAAGTTTCCTGCAATCATACCACCCAAGAGCTTGTTTTTTTCAGGAGGATTTCCTGCACCGTTGACATCGCGTCCCGGATCTTCGTTGCCGTAGTAGCCGCGGTGGTGTGGTCTCGTGGGAGCCTTGGCGCCGTTGCGGGTGAAACCGACGACGTAGGATTTCTTGTCATTGTTGTCGCCAAGGAGGTAGGCTATGTTCTTTTCGATAGCCTTGTCGTATGTTGTATCCTTGGAAAATTTGGCATAGAGAGCGTAAAGGAATGCGCCACCCGATGGGGTACGGACATGAAAATAATCTTTGGAGGAGGTTTCTTTGTTGTAAATGCCCTTGCTGTCGGCTTGATCCGCGTACATTTCGTCGAGGTAGCCTATCGCACCAGCGAAGTCGCCAAGCGGATTAAAACCGAAGGTGAATTCACCGAGGATGTAAGAGAGCGGGCTTGCGTCAGAATAGCTAAAGCGAGTGTAGCTGTTTTTGTCGAAGTTAATCAAGTCCCAGTATTTTTTCGCTTCGGATTTGTAAGATTCGTCCTTAGTTGTACGGTAGAGTTCTGTAGCGGCAAGGAACGGACCATCTTCCCAAATGCCATTCCACCAGCTGCTTTCATAGAATCCTTGAGAGTTTGTGACGCCTTTGTGCTTCTTGGCGTATGCGAATGCGGTCTTTGCGGCCTTCAAATACTTTTCGCGAGCGCTTTCGTCGGGGTCGACACGGGCCATCACGGCAAGCATTGCCGCTGCCATACCTGGTGTGTAAGCGTCGTCTGCGTTTCCTTTGATTTCGCGCGGTTCACCACCGTCGCCTGTTCCGAGCTTGGTCATGGCTCCTGCAGTAACCCACTTGTTGTGGTCCTGGTTGCCGTTGCCCTTCACGGTCACAAAGTTGTTTTCGTCGATGGCTGCCTTGACCCAGAAATCGGCTTCGTAGCGGAGTTCTTCCAGGAGGTCGCGCACGTCGTTCGGCTTACCGCCTTTGCGGGTATAATCCTTGCTTGCTTTGTAGTCGGTGTAGTCGCCGGTATAAAGGTCGTAGAAACCCTTCGTAAATTCGGCAAAGCTCACTGCCAAAACGTAAGAAGCGTAGCCTTGAGTCTGACCGAACATCACGTGGTCACCGCAGTCGAACCAACCGCCGCTGACGTCTTTTCCGTTGTATTTTTCGTTTGTAAAACTGGTGGGATTGTTTGTTCCGTCGAGGATCCAGTTTGGCCCCTGACCAGAACGTTGGGCCCCGTAAAAACGCGTCGTCATCCAGGCGGCTTCGATGTAATCGTCATCGCTTAGGCCTGCATAGCTTTCTGTAAAAGCGAGCCCAAATACTGCAAGTCCTGCTAAAAAAGTCTTTTTTAACATAATTATCCTCTAAGGTATCCCATCCACACCTAGCGACCACAATATAAAATTTTATAGAAAAAATTCACGCAAAATAAAATTCACCTTTGCGAAACGGGGTCAAATTACGTCAATTATGTAATTTTTTTGATGCTTTTGAAAAACATGTTGATAAAAATTGACAATAACTGTATATTCTCCAGTGGTGCAGGGCAACCTTTGTTGCCTAAAAAAGGGATGTATTATGAAACGAATCGTTTCTGTTTTTGCCTGTGTTGGCTTTTTTACGGTCGCCAATGCTCAGGTTTCTCTTGAAAATGCTTCTGGTGCGCTGGAGTCTGCGTACGTCGAATGGGCTTCGGACGGTTCCGATAGCTATAACGTCTATTATTCGGGCGCTGGCGTCAATAATGTCAAGGTCGATGCTCCGCTCATCCGCAAGTACGGTTCCAAGTTCCGCGTCGATGCCGTGGGCCTCAAGGCGGGTGATTACACGCTCAAGGTGGTTTCGGTCAAGGGCGGCAAGGAAGGTGCTTCGTCCACATCCAAGTCGATTACGGTGAAGGCTCACGACCGCAGCGGTTTTGCTTTTAGCGACGGGCATGTTCCGGGCGCTTACAAGGCTGATGGTACGCTCAAGAGCGGAGCCGTTGTTTTATACGTTACGGAATCGACTAAGAATACGGTCAAGTTCGATGTGGTGACGAGTAACAAAGGCGCTACGACGGAATGTATTGGTTTGCAGAACATTTTGACGGCGTTAAAGAAAGGTTTTGAAACGCGTCCGCTTGCAATTCGTTTGGTTGGCAATGTGACGGATCCGACCGATACGGATCATGGTGATATTGTCATTGATATGGGTAAAAAAGAGGGGATGGCGGTAACGCTCGAAGGTGTTGGCAACGATGCGACTGCAAACGGTTGGGGTATTCGAATAAAGAATGCGCAGGATGTCGAAGTGCGAAATATAGGGATCATGAACGTTGATTCCGATGAAGGCGACAACATTGGCCTCCAGCAAGACAACAAATACATTTGGGTGCATAACTGCGATTTTTTCTATGGCCATGCGGGGAGCGATAAGGACCAGGTCAAAGGCGATGGCGCTTTGGACTGCAAAAAGTCAACGTACATCACGTTCAGCTACAACCACTTTTGGGACAATGGCAAGTCGAATTTGCTAGGCCTTTCCGAAGGTTCGACCGACGGGCTCTACATCACGTATCATCACAACTGGTATGACCATTCCGATAGCCGCCATCCGCGTGTGCGTTACTACAGCGCTCACGTTTACAATAACTACTACGATGGCAACGCCAAGTATGGCGCGGGTTCTACGCTAGGTTCCTCCGTTTTCATGGAAGCGAACTATTTCCGCAACTGCAAGTATCCGATGATGACATCAATGCAAGGGAGTGACGTTTATGCGGGCGGCACCAAGCGCGATCCGAAGAACTTGGGGACGTTCAGCAGCGAAGCTGGTGGCGCTATCAAGGCCTACAATAACTTTATGGAAGGTTCCTATACATTTATTCCGTATGGCGCAAGCAAGTATGTTTTGAAGGGCAAGGAAACGGCGGTGGGTTCTATCGATTCCAAGGCTGACTTTGATGCTTATGTTGTTAGCAGTCGCGAAGCCCAAGTGCCCTCTAGCGTAAAGTCTTACGAGGGTGCAAATTCCTACAATAATTTCGATACGGACAAGTCCATTATGTACAGCTACACGGCTGATTCGCCGGAACAGGCGGTGACGAATGTGCGGGCCTACGCGGGCCGCGTGCAAGGCGGCGATTTCAAGTGGACGTTTGATAATTCTGTTGATGACGCTTCATCGGACGTGAATCAAAAACTCAAGGATGCTCTTATGGCATACAAAGGAAGCAATGGGGAAGTGATGGAATACCCGAGTTCATCGAGCAAAGTTCCCGGCAGTTCTTCTAGCAACGTCATTCTGAGCTCATCGAGCGAAGAATCCAGTAACAATTCCAGCAGCAGTTCGGAGGGAAGCGTGGGTCTTGCCAAGATGGTTTCACCTTCGAGAAATCTCTTCTACGATTCTCGTTCTTCCCAGCTAGTGATTGGTTCTTTGAACATTGTTAGCTTAGATATCGTGAGCGTTGATGGTCGTCGAATTGACGTTTCGAACCTCAAAAAAGTGGGTGATGTTCGAGTACTCGATATGAGTTCACTCCGTGCCGGGATTTACATTGTGCATCTTACGACGTGGCTTGGTACGCAAACGATGAAGTTTGTGAAAAACTAGAGATGGGTCAAAGGGCTATTTCTGTAAATTTTTATATCCCAAATTGCGTTTTTTTTGCGAAAAACCATGTTTCTAAATAAGTTACATCTATTGCCCCATATAATAGTTATCTTTCATTCGGGATAAATGGTTGCGGAGATTGGGTGAACACAAAAGGATGTTTATGAAAAAAGTCTTCGCATTTTTGATGTGCGCTGCCGTAACTTCTGCTATGGCAGTTTCTGCTAGCCGTCTTGGCCCGGTGAGCACATACGGTGAACTTAAGGCTAATGGTGGCAAGCTTTCTGGCTCTTGCCCGGATTACGCCAACAAGCCGGTTCAGGTCAAAGGCATGAGCCTCTTCTGGAGCTCGGGTGCAGATAGCTCTACGGTTTTCTATTCTGAAAAGGCCGTGAACGCCATGGTGAAGCAAATGAACATCGAAGTCATTCGCTTTGCAATGGGTGTGACTCAGGAAAAGTTTCAGGATCAGGGCCGTGGCTACTTGAGTAGCCCGCAGGGCGAAACCCTCCAGAAGGGTTACCTCAAGAACGTGGTCAATGCCGCTATTGAAAACGACATTTACGTGATTATTGACTGGCACATCGAAAGTGCTAACGGCAATACTTCTGAAGCTGTCAAGTTCTTCGAATATGCCGCTAAGGAATATGGCGAATACAACAACGTGATTTTCGAAGTCTGGAACGAACCTGTCGGTGCCGATATGGGGACGGTCGCTTCTCATGCCAACTCCGTGATTGCCGCCATCCGTAAGTATTCCGACAACCTCGTGCTCGTGGGCAGCCCGGAATGGTCCAGCCATCCGGAACAGTGCGCCCAGGCTGGCATTCAGGACAGCAAGAAAAACTTCGGTTGCACGCTCCACTTCTATGCTGCAACGCACCAGACGGGTAACGGCGGTTACAATGAACGAGCCGCTCAGGCTATGTCTGCCGGCGTTCCTGTGTTTGCTACGGAATGGGGAACGGTCAGCGCCGACGGTAACGGCTCTCCGAACCAGAGTGCGAGCCAGGCATGGATTAACTGGATGAACCAGAACAATGTTTCTTGGGCGAACTGGTCTGCTTCTGCTATCAAGGAACAGTCCGCTGCATTCCAGAACCTCGCTATCGACAATGGCCTTACCTTTACGACTTCTGGTAACATGGTCAAGGGTTGGATGAACGGAACGAGCGGCTATAAGAACTGCGGTCTCCAGAACGGCAATGGCAGCAGCAACAGCGGTTTCTCGACGGGTGTTGCTAATGGTGAAAAGACCGACCTTATCGACGACCTCGAAGACGGTGACCGTTTTGCCTACACGGGCGGATGGTGGTCTGCATTTGCGGACTCCGACGACGATACGGATGGCAAGGGCGAAACCTCTATTTCTAACAGCAAGTGGGAAAACGATTTCGGCAAGAAAGTCTATGACGTGCTCATGCCGAAGAAGGGCGACAAGAACACCTCCAAGTACATGGCCGGTATTGAAAAAATCAAGCTTGCCAAGGGTGCTTACAAGTACGCTCCGTATGTAGCAATCGGCCTCAACCTCAAGCGCGATACGACTATTATCGACCTCTCTGCTTGCAAGTCCATCAGCTACAAGTTCAAGGGCGCAAGCCACAACTTCCGCGTTGAAACCTCTCTCGTCACGAACTGGAACTTCCATCACGTGAACAAGGACGGTTCTGATGAATGGAAGGAAGTGGAACTCACTTGGGACCAGTTCACTCAGGAAAGCTGGGGCGATGATGACAAGCACTTTAGTCTCGGTGACAAGGGTATGAACAAGGTGCAGCGTTTTGCTTGGGAAGTCAAGGGTGCTCTCGATGTTCCGGATAGCAAGAACCAGCCCAAGTACGATTACCTCTATGTGGATGACGTTCGTTGCAATGGTGCTTCTATCACTGCTATTAGCGGCGGTAACGGCCCGGCTCCGACTTCCTCCTCTTCTGCAAAGGCTAAGTCCAGCTCTAGCGCTGTTCGTTCTAGCTCTTCTGCAACTCCGGTTTCTTCTTCTTCTGTGGTTCCGGTTAAGGATCTCCTTGTTATTGACGATGTTGAAGACGGTGACGAAGTTCTCAAGACGGGCGGTACGTGGTATGCTTATACCGATAGTGCTTCGGGCGGAAAGTCCAGCATTTCTAACGTCTATGATCCGAAGCTTCCGGGCTATGTTGTCGTGTTCCCGGGTGCAAACGATGCAACCAATGGTACTCAGGGCTTTGTCGGCCTCACGGATATTGTTTGGAATCAAGCTGAATATGCTTATGCTCCGTTTGTGGCCCTCGGCCTCAATATGAATGCCGATACCTCCAAGGGCATTGACTTGAGTGCTTGCACTGCTCTCAGCTACCGCTACAAGGGTGCCTCTCACAAGTTCAAGGTTCAGGATGGTCAGGTGACGGACTTTGCTTTCCACGAATTCCTCGCTACGGATGCTGCGGAATGGAATACTGTTGTGATTCCTTGGGAAAAGCTTGAACAGCCGGCCTGGACGCAGGATCCGAAGGACTTGAACCATGCCGCCATCAAGAAAATGGCTTGGGAAGTTGTTGGCTATGCAAACTTTGACGAACAGCCTGAAATTAAGCACCTCTATGTGGATGACCTCAAGTGCCTCAGCGGATCCGTTGCTATCAAGACTGTTGCTCGCGCTGCAAGTGGCATCAAGCTTGGCTTGAAGGGTAACGTATTGAGCGTGAACTTCAGCAAGGCTGGTAAGGCAAGTGTCCAGGTGTTCGACATGATGGGCCACGTTGTTGAAAGCTTCAATGAAAATGTGGCTGCCGGTGCACACCAGTTCTCTCTCAAGAACATGAGCACAGGTAACTATGTCGTGCGTGTGATGATGAACGGTGCAAGCAAGAGCGCTCGCATCTCCATCAAGTAAAGACTGATGCGCTCACAGTAATGAGGGCGCTAAAGTAACCATCAAAAAACGTCTCGGGCGAATGCTCGGGACGTTTTGGCTTAAAAAAAATGAAATTTGGCCTATATGACATTTGGGTACCTGAATTTCTTGTAACCCTTTGATTTATAAGGCGTTGTAGCAAATTTTTCTTTTATGGGAAAAATTTGCTTTTTTTGTGGGTCAAACAAGGTCATCAAGAAG
>NZ_CACZDK010000028.1 GCF_902779965.1 Fibrobacter succinogenes
TCTTTGCAGAAGGCGTCAAAACGCTTCTGAATTCAATCTAAAAGGAACACTGATGCAGACAATCGAAGAATATAAGGAATACGCCAAACAGCTCGAAGTCGAAGTGAAACAATGGCACGACGCTTTCGACGCAAGCCAGGCTCAAGTCAAGGAACTTGCAAAAGAAAACTTGCGACTTGAACGCGAACGCGTCGAACAGAATTCCATCATCGAAACTTGCGCTAACGAACTTGAAGAGCTCCGCCTGCACGAAGTTGAATGGGATTTGGCAAAGGCCCGCATCAAGGAACTCGAAGCAGAAAAAGTTCAAAACCTAATCAACCAAAAGGAAACTACTTAAACAAAGGACCGTAGCTCAAAAGTAATACTCAGGCAGAGCTTCAGCGATTGAAGGGATATGCGCTTGAATGCCCTTGATGCTGGTTCGAATCCAGTCGGTCCTATAAAAAAAAGGATAAAAAAATGACCTTAATCATAATTCTATCGATCTTGATTTCCGCAATCGCCATAATCACCAACATCAAGCACAAGGATTGACTATGAACACTTACAAAAACTACACCTACCAAAAGCTAAACGACGGTCGCATCCTGGCAAGCATGCCAACCGTCGGCGACATGATTTTTGAAAACGAAACCGAATTCAAAGCCTACATCGATGGCTACAAGATCACACAAAAGTTCTTTGGTGAAATTGAAAACGAGCTCCGCCATGCCGTCGCCAAGCATCCCAAGTTCTGCGACGCGATGGTGTCGCCTGACTCTTCCGTAAGCTGGGCGGAATCCGAGTACCGCATCAAGCTACGCAACGAAAGAGGCCCCTGGACCGCCGACAACATCCTCATGGAAGAAGTCGCAGAGGCTTTTAACGCCTACCAGCACGGCGACAAGAAAAACGCGCTCAAGGAATTTGCTCAGGTCGGTGCGGTCGTTCTGCGCTGCATGGAATTCATTCAAAAGGAGATGGAAAAATGAACACCGAAGAAATCGCCACAAAAGACGACCTTGCCAAAATGGAGTGCCGCATTCTCCAGGCTATTCACAGGAAAGTTGAAAGCAAGGACCGCACTCTGAACATCGACGAAGCTGTCAAACACATCAAGGCCAAGAACCGCGGTACCATTTACAAACTCACCAGCTCAGGCGAACTCGCTTACCTAAAGGTAGGCAAATCGCTCGTATTCTGGGAATCCGACCTCAACCGTTACCTGGCAAGGCAACGCAGGTCGAGCAACGAAGAACTTTCTGCAGCCGCAGCATTACGATCGGTATGACCGATTATAAAAACATTTTTAAAAACACAAAAGGCGTTTCGAAGCGTCTTTTTTTGTTTTTTACACGGTCACTTTAAAAATTTTGGTCACTTTTTGGTCACTCTGCAAGTATAAAGCAAAGTGCAACATCAGTATTTACAAGGGATTGAGCGAATATCAGAAAACTACTCCAGGTAATCCAGATTATAGAACTTACAGAAAGCCGGTTCGAAAGAATCGGCTTTTTTATTGCATTTTCGGCAATTTCATTTACTTTCATTTGCTTTCGTTTTCTATCATTTTATAAAAACGGTCACTTTTCGGTCACTCAAAAAAAAATGAAAATCAAAGAGAAAGTTCACATCAACCAGCGCCCTGTAAAGGGCGGCGGTTTTTCGCTGCACCTCGACTACAGGATCGGCGGCAAAAGGGTCAGGGAATTCCTGAAACTATACCTCGTGCCCGCCAAGACTCAGGCAGACAAGATAAAAAATGACGAGACTCTGAGGCTGGCAACCGAAATAAAAAACAAGCGGATCCGCGAGCTGGATTCAGGCGAACTTAATGTCGACACCCCGAAAAAGGCAAAGACCATCTTTGCTATCGACTATTTCCAAAAGAAAATAGGTCAGATAAAGGTCGAAAACTCGCGACAGAACAATTTCACCATGCTGAAATCCTTGACCGAATTCCGGAAAAATGCAACGCTTGTCGAAATCAACCGCGAATTCTTCAAAAAATTCATTGACTTTCTGGCATCAAAAGATTTGTCACCCGGCACAATCCGCCTTTACGGCGTGCTCTTGAAAGCCAGGTTGCACAACGCCTACATCGACGGGCTCATTCTGCACATGCCCGACTTTTACGGAATCATGCCAAAAAAGCAGTCTTCAGAAATCGAATTCTTGACACTTGACGAACTGCGTGACCTGGACTCCGCACCAGCTCCCGATGAAATCAAGAATCCATTCTTGTTCTGTTGCTTTACCGGCTTGAGATTTTCAGACATTCAGACACTCAAATGGGAAAACATCGACAACGACACAATCGTCATCCGGATGAAGAAAACAAAAGAAATTGTCCGGGTGCCGCTATCAGCCAATGCGAAAAAGTTCTTACCCGAAAGAAAATGCAAGGGTAAGGTCTTCGAAATTGGTCCGCTAAACAGTTTGACTCGCGGGTTGAAAGCCTGGGCCGAAAACGCCGGACTGAAAAAGAACTTGCATTTTCACATGAGTCGCCACACGTTCGCGACGCTGGCCCTGGCTAACGGAGCCGAACTTTACACGGTCAGCAAACTCCTTGGGCACCGTAGTCTACAAACCACACAGGTCTACGCCAAAGTGCTCGACGAGGGCCGCCGCAAGGCAGTTGACGCGATTCCAGAGCTATAAGAAAGGCGGTCCACATCGCTGCAAACCGCCTTGAGAAAAAGATTGACTACTAGACAATGCCGGGCACAGTCTTTGCAGCCATCTTGGAAGCAACAGTTTCACCGCTGCCATGATCCATCAGTTCCTTGATGCATCGAAGAGTCTTGACAGAATCCTTGATACCATCGAGAACCATGTGATTCTTGATTCGACCGCCATCCTGTTCCACCTGATCATTCAGGTCTTCAAGGTGGCGGCAAAGCGTTTTTTCGGTACGCTCCAGAACCATTTTCACGCGTTCGTTCATTACGCAACCTCCGTTTGGGTGCCCTGCATCTTCGCAAGAAGGACCGGAACGTCTTCGCTGGTAAACGAGAATCCGAAATAGCTGACTTTCGGAACATTGGCAAAAGCCATGTCGAGAGCGGCTTTGGCGGAATCCAAGTTCACCATGCCGTCGGCATCAAGAATCCCGGACATTTCCATCCAGGGCTTAACCTTGGATACAAGTGCAGCGGGATTGCTCTTGAGAGCGCCAAGAGCGGCGAAGCCCAGAAAACGGTCACCCATTTTCGGAATCATTGCCACCTGGTCCGCCATGAAACCGATGAAGCCGTCAACAGCCTTTTCGAGAGAAATATGCATAAGCTACCTCTTTTTACGCAGTCTGCGACGTGCTGGTGGAAGTGGCGGGAGTCGGGGTGACGGTTCCGCTACCGGCGGCGACGGGAGGGACGGGCGGAAACGGGGACACGAAAGCGGGCCCCCAGCCCGGAGCCACAGCGTAGTTCGGCACAAACGGAGCGCTGATGCGGTTCACGATTGCAGAAAGCCCGGCGATGCGGTCACCCAGGATCTGGTCGCGAAGCGGGTCAGTCTTTTCGTCGGCGAGAACGCGAGCTTCAAGGTTTGCGACACGTTCGGTCAGCGCGGCAACCTTGGCATCAGCATACTTTTCGGACTTGAGCTGAGCGATTTCGTTGTCCTTTTGGGCCAACTGGTAAACCGGGTTAGCAGTCGGGTTCTGGTTGCCAAAAAGGCCACCGAGACCGTTGCCGTTGAGCACGCCGCTGGCAAGTGCCGTGCCGATAACGCCGAGAGTAAGACCGGCGGTTCCCACACCCTTGCTGGTGTAGCTGTCGTTTTCGTAAGTAGCCATAATATCTCCTTTTGGGATAAATGAAAACCGCCGGGAGTTTCCCAGCGGTCTACACTCAAAGCTAAAAGAAGATTCGGCTCGAATCGTATTTTAGGAAAATTTGTGCAAATTTAGTTTGTTAATGAGTACGGCTCAACGATTAAAAGATAATCGCAATTCCGACATAGCATAGCTACCATGGTTTCTGCCGGAGCCGACTCCATAAGTTTATTTTCGTCACGCATCATACCGACCAAAATACAACCATTCGAATCCTTGACCGCATCGTTGCCAACATGAATTCGAATCCCACGAGAAGCTTGAATAACTCTGTTGTACAGCAAGGGGAGCTCACGTTTGAATTTCGGACTTTGTGAATTCTTGACGCAATAACCGACTGCAGGGATTAGCTTGGAACGGTTCTCCAAAGTCCAGCAGACAAAATGATTGTTCAGGTAAAGTTCGCCGAATACGCCTTTTTTATTGTAGTTTAAACCAGTACGAATTAGAACAAGTTCAGGTTTCACAACTACCCCACCTTTTCAAGTTTGCTCAAGAAATCAAAATTTTTGTAAGCGTTGTCGCCCCAATGGCCCCAGGCCCCGATCATCAAGCAGAAGTCGATAGTCGACGCCTGGAAACGGCTGCAGCCAGCTTCGCGGAGCCCGCCACGGCAAAGCGCATCGGAGTCTTCGCGATCAAAGATTTCATATCCTTTTTTTTGATAAAGGTCGTCATGCAAGAAGAAGAAGGCGTTCTGCAACGGATTATCCGGATCATAGGATTTCACCCGTAGAATCTTTTGGCCGAGCCACGGGATGGACCCGCAGTTGCTAATATACCCTTCGCCAACCCGCCATAGATAATCGCCACGGCTAGTATGCAACAGCATTTCAAAATCGCGCTCGAAAGCATAGACGGAATCGCCATGCAGTTTGCCGGTCGCAACCTGGAGCGGTTTGATGATTTCGGCGCTACGAAGGACTATTCCAGACATATTTCACTCCTACTTGTTATTCGGTTTACCCCAATCATCTTCGTCAAAGAAAATCCAGCCAAACGTCATAATCAGAGCGAAGAAAACCACTAGTATTAAAGCTTCCATATCACTTCCTTCCAGCGCGAACTTCGCCAATAAGCTGATTCAAAAGTTCATTATTGCGATCAATTTTCTGATCAAGAATTTTAAAATTCGAATCCCCGTCATCAAGACGTTTATCATGATGACGAATGTCATTCTCGATAACCGACATTCGTTCATCAAGAGTTTTTTTTGCCGAATCCGACTTACGGTCGGAATGAAACGATTTTATAATCGCTCCGATTCCGGTCATAAACGCACCTATGTCTAATCCAGTGATGTCCAATGTAAAATTCCTTTTCTAAAAAGTGTTTTCATTTCGCCCATCAAACATCTACTCCAAAAATCAGTCTACAGCACACCGCCAGCCGGATAAATCCTACCACCGGATTTCACAACTAGAACCGATGCGTCGTAAGGCACGATGAATGACCGAGGGTTAGGAGAACCTTGCGCGGCAGGGAAAGACACGTCGCTGGACCCGCTGTTGAATATGATTGCAATCTGTCCGTCTTCAAGACTATTCATTTTTTCCACGATATCGGACGCGCTTGCGTTCCATACATGATTAGTCAATGAGAGACCGCCGAAAGCATCAAGATTGCCCGTCACCTTTAGCCCACCGCCCACCTGCGTTGGGCCTAGCAGCAGAGGCTCGTTTTCCTGGCCAGGTGCATTATCCCTCACAAGACGCTTCTTGACCTGGATCGTATTCATACCGTCGCCGTGCGAGTCAATCGTGTCGGCCTGCAAGTTGGTCGTGCCGACATTGCCCGCATCAACGCCGTACAGTCCCTCGATTTTAGGCTGGTTGTTTCCAGGAATCCATTGCGAATCGCCGACCTTGAACATTGTCAGCGCCTCAATGACGCCAGCGGACAAGGCCGCAAGATTACTCAAAGACACGCCCAAACCGGAAACAACTTTTAATTCCGCAGACCCGACCTTTACAGAACGAAAAGTCCGATCACCGTTCAACGCATCAATAACCTCATGGTTAGATAAGCCTTTCACGGCCGCGCCTGTAATAAGTTCCACAATCGCGCACAGTTCTTCCTGTATGGTGTTACACCATTCAGACGAGAACTGAGTTGCCTTTTGGCCAAGAGTCCTGTTGCCATCAACGAACTTGCCATTAACAGCTGTAGCAGTATTAATTCGTTTCATTTTTTAACTCCTATAAGAAATTTGTCCAGTTTTTTTTTCATTCGGGCCTGCGTCCGGCGTGAGTCCCTGCTCCTGCGAAGCCAGCAGCTCGATAATGGATGTGATGTTTTGCGCCATGGTTTATTCTCCTTTCAAAAATTGGAATCGCTTTCTCCTTAACTATGTATAAGTTGCGTATGAGTCCTTAATATTCACGTTCGTTATCTTCAATGTGCACGTACCGCTGTAGTCCCCATAAATTGACCGAGCTCCAATGCATAGGCCATAGCCCATGATAACCTGACCGCTCTGCAAGTATCCGGTTATATGGAGATGGCCGCGCAAATGACCGCCTACACCCTGGCCAGATACGGTCGCAAAGGCGAATATACGGCCGTCGTTGGTGGCTATGGCTGTTTGCGGGGTTCCTGCCATCAAAGTGGATGCCAGGCAGAAAACAACGCCGATTGACGATGTGCTGTTGGTTGCAACAATATCATAGTCAAAATCAACTTCAATAAGGTCATGATAAGATCCCATCGATTGACTTGTGAGCGCATTTAAATACCCACTCTGCGATTTTCTGCCTGCGATTGAGAATGCTGTCTGGGACAAATCAAGATATGTGTCGGGGTCATTGTAAGTCATGTATGGAGCGCCGACTTGCTGTATGCGTGTACCTACGCCAAGTCCGTAAGACTTATAAGTGAGTTCTACGTACTTACGATTACCTATAGTTGCATCATCGCTCTTTATCGCTGCGCCGGATAAAACGGTAATTGAGGATCCTGGATACAACGTCCCGCCACCGCCATTAACTAGCTTTGCATTACAGACGTAAGTTGACTTTATTTCAGAGCCCTCCCCGTCATTCGTAGCGTTTGTCGCGTTGGCAGCACTCCCAGCCGTGTTAGCGGAACCAGCAGTTGCAGCTACCCCTGCATTGTCTGCATAGTACGGAGAAAGAGTCGTTACATCCCATCCCGCACTCGTACACTTCACCTGCAGAATTGAGCCTCTTGCATTAACGTCGCCGTAGGAGTCTCTAGGCATATTGAAATAGAAGGCGACTATAGCGCCTCCGCTGCCGAACTCAACATAGGACAACGGAACGATAGCCTCAGCAGAGTTGAATTCTGAACTTCCTCCACCCAATCCAACCGCGACACAGATCTTCTTACCTTCGCCGCGACCGTCGCCGCGAGCATTTGTCATTGCGGTAAATTCGGAAATCACTCCGTACTGCGCGACGTACATATCGGCGTTAGGAGCAAGCCTTGAATCGTTGCCCTCGCAGAACGTGTTCGCCGAAGAGCCGAACGAACCTGCCTGAACTACGCCTCCAGTTCCAGTGATTAGAGGCTTGTTCGCCGTAGTTCCGACCTTGCCTGCAGATGTAATGTTCCCGTGTCCGTGCGTATTAGGCGACACGTCCACGCCGGTCACCTTGAGCGACTGTGCGTCAAGCGAATCGGCCATGCGGTCACCGATGTTCGAATTAGCTACCTGCTGCTCGACGGATGAAAGTCGACTTTCAAGCTCGACCAGCGCTCTAGCCGATACCATACCGTTGTCTACAAGCTTCTGGACTACAAGATTTGTAAGCTTTTCAAACGTTTCGCCTTTAATCGCGTCATTATTGTAATCTTCTGGAGTTATCGGCATCACAACCTCACCTTGTACTTGCGCCGAAGCACCGCACGAAAACCGTAGCGGGCACGCAGCGCAAAGCAGTTCTTCTTGTCATTCCATTGCAAATACCGCCTAAACGATGTCAGCACTTCACGCCTGAATCGCTCGGCGACATTCCGCATATCCTTTGTCCTCAAAATCCCGACGTAGGTATTCATCGAAGAAAGTAGTCGCGCAGTTTTCCACTGCACGTTCCGAGCATGCTTCCATTCATTGATTTTCGCAAAAGCCCGACAGACCGTTCCGTTGTCGGCATACTCGCGATCGAACTTCACCCTGCTACCTAGTATATGTACACCCTTCGAATAGTGCTGGCAGTAGAACTTCCGTTCATTCAGCCGTACCTTCAAAGCCGAAAGCCTTGAGCGAATCTCCGGCATCATCGAGAGGAATTTCGCCTTGTCGGTAGTCACGATGTAGATGTCGTCAACGAAGCCAACAACACGCAGGAAGCCGAAAGTCTCCAGCCATTTCACGACATTGTTGATGTAGTGACCCATGGCGTTTTGCCAGCAAAGAAATCCTATCGCGCCGCCAGTTCCCACCGGCTTGTTGAACAGGCTCTTTTCCGGAGCAATCGCGGACCAGTTCGAACGCGGTACGTACACTTTGCAGTTCCTCGCAGGGTCAGCCCGCATGCAGGATTCCATCATGTACATGATGTCGGCCTCGTCATCTCCGATGTAGTAACGGTCGATAATGTCCAACTGCTGCGCAAGCGCAATCTCGACATCCGCGTTAGGGAAATAGCCCTTGAGGTCCATATGGACTATCCAGGCGTCACGCGTGTAGTTGCAGGTCATCTCGCGCACGTCCTCGCGGAAGCGAGCGATACAGGCGTGAAGGCCCTTGCCCTTGCGGTTGTTGTAGGTTCGGTCCGAAAGCACGTCCTCGTATATCGGGCGCAGCTTGCGGTCTAGGTAGTGATGCACGACACGCACGTACATCGCAGTGGCGAAAATCTCCCTCGCCTTGGGGCTAAAAACGACGAAGGCATAGTTCGGGGTAGTATCGAGCCTACGCCCGTTCAGGTCATTGCACAGACGGACGAGAGACTTTTCAAAGCACATCTCGA
This sequence comes from Fibrobacter succinogenes, assembly GCF_902779965.1. Lineage (NCBI taxonomy): Bacteria > Pseudomonadati > Fibrobacterota > Fibrobacteria > Fibrobacterales > Fibrobacteraceae > Fibrobacter > Fibrobacter succinogenes. The sequence continues at coordinate 8,758 of NZ_CACZDK010000028.1, forward strand.
ACAGTACCGCGTCTCTCGAGCGGCGCTTGTTGCTACGCGCAACGAAATAAGTCTCTAGCAATTCATCTAGCAATACCATACTATCCGCCGAACGGCCTGCATTAGTCAAGTTCGCGACCGACAACGCCCGATTGTTGTTGTTCAGGTTGTTGTTGCCGTTGAAATTCCCGTTGTTGTTCAAATTCCAGCCATTGGAGCGGGAACGGACAAAGGGAACCGCCGCAGCCGAAGCTGCATCAAGGCGCACTGCCGGAACTGGTATTCATGATACCGTCGCCTCCTCTTAACTGTTCTTGCATGCCGGAACGACGGCCATTGTTTGATGCCGCCGTTGACCGTACTTCGCGGGCGATCCTTTCTCGCCACGCGATTATGCCATCGTCAATTCTCTGTATATATTCGTATGATTCTACGCACTTTTTTCCGGGCACCACCTTCTTGTCGATACACAGCCGCATCAGGCCTTTCAGTACCTCGAAATGCGCGAGGAACCTGTCCGTGTGAACCACCTTCTCGTTTCCGCGCAACTTGTAAGAAAGAGTGAACTCAACAAGCATCGCAGTCGACGCGTCAAGGATTCTGTCGCCGAGAACGGCCCTGTCGCGTTTTGGAATCGAAAACCGCAGACCGTACACGATACCAACCAGCTTGTAGGTATCCACGTATATCGGAGTATCGACAACTTTCTTTGACACTTTCGAGATCCTTTTTTAGGTGCGGGCGCGGCTTCAAAGGCCGCGCCGAATAAGGTGGAAGGTTAAATATCCAAGAGCGCGACCGACAACGCCCGATAGTAGCTGGACAGGGAGTAGTAGCCGTAGAAAAGCCCGTTGGAGCCCAAATTCCAGCCATAGGAGCGGGAACGGACACAGGGAAGCCAATAGCGCGAATCGTTCGAGTTCGTGTTGAGCTGTAGCGTGCTGCCGCCGATTTTCGACAGCGTCTTGTTGAAAACGTCGGCAGCAGGACTCTCAAGAGTGTACTTAACATGCCTGAAAACATCCTGCACGATGCCTAATCCGGGCTGGAACCAGTCGCCACGGCGAAGTCCGTCAACATTCGCGAACTGACCGTAGGAACCCCATGTCAGGTTATGGTTGTAGGCGAATTGCGCCACGCGGAAGAATGCGGAATTGTCGGCCTCGTTCGCATCGACAAGCACCTTCGTCGCAGCCTTGCCGTCCTGGAAGACGACGGAATTGCTCGCCAGCGAGCACGGATACGCAAGCCTGCGAGAATCCAAATATTTGCGGAAGCCCGCCTCGCCTGCACCAAACTTGGCGATAGTTTCGGCCACTTTGTACGTCGTGGCGTCATGAGCCGTAATGCTGTACGCCGCAGGACCGAGTGTCAGACCCCAGTCGGCCCCATTCAGAAAGGCGTTTTGCAACCCGTCCGTACCGCCGTTCCAGCCTTCGTTCTTGCTCGCGCCGCCACGACCAGTGAGCCACGCGAACAGCACGTCTACATTGCACGTGGCGCGGAAGCCGACAAGACCCTGCGTGTCCTTGGCGTCTCCAGCCGTGATTTTAGCAAGGTCGGCATCGGAAAGCTTGCCGGACGGAATCGTGTAAGAGGAAGAAGTCGCACCGGTAAAGAACGGCCCTGCGGCACCGATGTCCTTGTACAGCACGTAGCACTTGTTTCCGTGCACGCTCGCCACGACACCAAGCGCGGTAAATCCCGCCGCCGTCATCTTGGCATTGTCCACGGTATCACCAGAAACAAACGTCACAGAGCCTTCCGTAACGCCACTGCCAGGTGCGGCCGCGCTGTACACGCTCGTTGTCGGCACGTACACCGCGTCGCCCTGCTTGGGGCGCTTAACAACGACGTTCACGCCGTCGAAGTGAACCTTGCCGGAGTCGGCCTCGAGCGAAACGGTACTCTTGCCGAGAGCGGCTCGCGCAGACGCGTCAGCGGCATACGCCGCTGCGTCAGTATACTTGTTGATATATTTAGTGTCTAAAGCCATAATGTCTCCTACGAGTTAGGCAAAACGATCGAAATGTTGTTAGCGATAATCATAGAGTTCGCGGAATCGTACTCAATATCGAGTATATCCTGCTTTTCTTTGACCTTATTCAAGACATTTTTTGTCAACTGTTCTAGCTGCTGACCTTTAATCGCGTCATTATTGTAATCTTCTGGAGTTATCGGCATATCATCCTCCTTTATGTTGTGGCGTTCCAGGCGTTCTCGAACATCGCGTCCACTTCATCGTTCGTCATCCAAGAAAGCGAGTCCTGCTTTCCCGCAAGGCTGTTACGGATAGAGGCGAGTTCAACGGCTACATCGCTTCCGCCGATCTTCAGTACCTGCGTGTCGAGACTGTCGGCCTTCCTGTCACCCATATTTTCGGCGGCGGCCATCTCCTCGACGGCACGCATGCGCGCGTCGAGATTGTCAAGAGCGGCAGCCGTAGTCTCTTCCTTTGCGGAAATGTCGGTGGCAGGAGCCAGGTCGCCGGGTGCGACGCCGCTGTCCACGGGGTTGCCATTCTCGTCAAATACTGCCAAGTTGCCGGGTACGGCGTCCGCGTCCTTGTCGGCCTTCGCGTTGATCAGTAAAGTAAGGTTCGCGTTTGTCGGCAGCGCATCTAGCTTGGTGTAAAGCTCCTTGGTCATCAGGCCGTTGCCGCTTGCGCTTGCGGTCGGAATGTCTGCAAACGTAGCAGTAATATCGCCATTGCCGTTCTGCTGCAGGCGAACAAGCGTCTTGAGCGGCCCGCCCTTACCAGAGCCACTAGCATTGTCCGTGTCGACGGGATTCTGAATCAGCTTGAACTCGCCGTCGATTGACTGCCATTCACCGGTAACCTGCGCACCCGTACCCTGCTTGTGGAAGATGAGGTTCTGGCCGTTGCGCACGGTAAGATTGCCGAGCGTAATCACATTTGCGGGCGATTGTTCGGAAATACCTGTAACGATAACAAGGTCGCCGTTGTGCAGGTTGTCAAGCGTCATCGCGTTGATGGCCGCAACAGTCATCGTTCCGTAATTCTGGCCGTAGCCCTGCAGCAAGCGTGTGACGTAGGCAACAACCTGCGCGTGCGTCGCAATATGCCCGTCGTTGTCAGACGCAACGTCGTTATTTCCAAAGCACGCTGTGGCAAATTTTGACAGCGGTATAGTTGCATCAAGAATGTTATTCGCTTGGACTGAATCGTCACCGAGTTTTGCATGAGTGACCGCGCCATTCGATATTGTAAGCGTAATGCTCACATCCTGACGCAAATCCGTAGACACGGACCCAGTAACATCGTTGGTAAGGCGTATCGATATTGCGTTCTGCAATCCGAGAGCCCTCAATAAATATATTACGTTATTGGTCTTGTCATAAAACCGCGACCAATCCAAATAAGTCGGCTCAGGCATATTCAACCTCCGTTTTAAAGTCTATTTCTTTATACAATTCAGAAAACTTTTTTCGGGACTTCGGCTCCACATGCGCGGCACTAAAATATTTCCAACAACCTTCATTACCGTCATAAATCAATTCAAGTCCATTCACAACCGAAACCCCTCCACGAAGAGTAAACGTACCAGCTTCTTCGCGTTCGCTTCCGTCATCAAGTTTCCTTTTTTCACGGGGAATCCCACAGACAATTGCCATATCGCCAGTAAAGAAGTTCCCAACCTCAAGTTCGCCGACGCTCATATGGCCCAGAAAACGATTGCCATCACTCTTCGCCAAACAATCGCTTACACACTTTCTAATCGTGTCAATCATAAAAGAAGTTGCCCCCTGTAAAAAATCACCTCACCAGCGCCAGCCGCTTCAGGCGGCGCAATCTTGAGAACATGCGCGTCGACATACGCGGCATCAACTGCACCTATCTGCTCAGCTGTCACGTTGTGCGGATTGTCCGTCCGGTCAGCATGCGTGCTGATGACATCGGCATTGTCCTGGTCGCCCTTCTTGATTTTGGCTATGAGCGCACGTGTCGCCTCGGTGTCTATCGGCTGCCTTGTCACTTCCGCCATACGCTACACCTCCCCTTCCGCAGGTGTGGATTTCCACAGTTCGTCAAGCGTAGCCTCGTCCATGGCGCGGCTCTTGACCGTGCCCTCGGTATCGCTGTCGCGCACCATGTAGCTGTTGGTGTCGGCACCGTCGGGCAAGTCCTTGATGCGGACGGTTCGAAACACGGTTCCATCTTCAAGCTCAATCGTCCCAGTATATCTGACCTGAGAACTCTTGACAGACGCCACAATAGGAGCATTATTTGCAATCAAGACATTGTCTTGGTTATCTACAAGCACCAGCTCAACATCTACATCGACATACGAGCACAGAAGCTTAGTGTGCGCTGGCTTCAGCTTTTCAAACATGACCTCGGCAGGGACATTACTCCATTCCTGCAAATAGTCATTACAGGTATCGTTGCACGTGCAAATATGCCAGTCTTCAGCACTTCCCTCGACAGCAATCATCCAATAAAAATTCGGATCATCGTCGCCAAAATCTACGCCTTCAAAATGAGACCTATGTTCAGGATTCCAGTATTCGTACACTTCTGCCCGCAAGCCAAACAGCGCTGCAAGACTTTTAAAATACGGAACGGTCGCGCCACCCTTTTTCCTGGCAACTCGAAAGATTTCTTCAAGACGCCTTGCGCTAGTAGACTGTTCAAGGCCTTTAATCGGCAATCCCAGCTCACGTTCCCATGTTTCGTAGGACGTCGTTTTTGCAGGGCTAGATTCAAAGACAAGGTCGCGCAGAATTTTATACACAGCAGAAAAGCCGAGCGAGAACCCTGCAAAAAGCTTCCACCAATTTCCGGCTTTACCCTTAAACCAGGCGAACCCGCGCGGCAGCAACCCTAAAAGGGAGCTTCTAAACTCTTCATTTTCGTAATCAACGCCGTCACGCACGACATTATCACGCCGAGCAACATTCCAAACATTTAATTCGCTCAGAGTAACGACTGTAAGCGAAAATCGGCCAAACAAGATATTTTCGCGAACGACAAGCACATCGTAAGAACCAGCATCTTTCGGCGCTACAAATTCAAGAGAATTATCGTCGTAATCGAGGACCGTAAGTTCTGCAATCTGAGATGGAGTTCCGTTGTCAGCCAAAACCTTGCACTTGTAATCAAAGCCCGATCCAAAGACATAGACCGAGCCACCTTGGTTTACACGCAGCGGACTTATTTGCTGAACCGAAAGCACTACACATCTCCGTTCAGAAGATTGATTCCACCAGCTTCAATTTTCGAAACTTCGGCAACCGGACTTTCGCCAGAGAAATCCAAATCCATTTCGAGCACCTGAACCTGGGAACCGCTTTTCGTCACCGACTGAATAAAGAATTCTTTCGCAGCAGAATTCGACAGCACATGCAACCGCAACGTTTCGAAATCAACAGAAGTTCCAGGTTGCATTTTTTGCAGATACTGTTTAATCGCCGTCGTAGCGCTTTCACGCACATACTGATTGTAAGGAGCTACCGACGCAGTAATCGTAACGGGAACCGGCGTCACCGCAAACACACGCACATCGGCAGTGACCGGTCTACGGGCATCATCTTCGATGTAAGACTTAACTTCGGCAACCTGATCTTCCGTCGGCACGATGTTTGCAGAATTATAATTCGCCAAGGCGACGCTTACCGAGTTGGTTTCGGGCTGATTCGGAAAAATAAACGCATCCGTAACAAATGAAAACTTCGTCGCCCAACCATAATAGTCGTTCGCGGCACCGCCATGCGCAGGGTTTTGGATGCGATTCAAAAGGCGGGCACGATAGTCTTCCGCCAATTCGCCCCACACCTGGATATCGCCATCCACTTCAACAGGATCCGCAACGCCACCGGATATCAACTCGGATACAACAGAGGCGACGCCATCAACAGCGCCATCCCTAAACGTCAAAGACACGCCTTCACCAAGGTCAGAGTCCTTACCGACATCCAACGCAACAACAGGGATACCGATATGTTCAGAGTCAACTATAACATCATTAGGCACTTCATACTCAATCCCCGATTCCTCATCGACCAAAACAGTCCCCTGCGGAATCGTAACCGTAGAAACACCTTCTTCCAAAGTAACAGCAGCCGTTCCGGAAGATTTTAACGGCACCTTGTGCGGGATCCCGTATTCAGCGCCAAATCCTTCGAGAGCAGACACGTCGCAAGTAGAGACGAAACGATTTTTCCATATCCGTTTTGCAATCAAAATTACCATGTACAAGGCCCCGCCAAGCACATGCGCAAGCACCTTAAGCACGGTCTTACGCAACACCGTAGACTGGCCAAAAAACTGAATTGCCAAGGCATTTTCGACGATACGGATAAGTTCCTGCAAGCTCTTAAATTCCATCAGTAGCCATCCACTTTATTTCGTAAGCATAAGCGTCGTCACTACCATCAGGACGTCCAATAGTGATAGTGACATTCATCGTTTCTTCGGCTGCGACTTCAGCTTTACAGCCGACAGACTTAGCAACGCCATCCTCAACCATCCAAGCCAAAGATTCGTTCACAAGATTTTCGACAGACCTTGCCGTCACCTCGGTCAGTTTTCCAGGGAAAGCTTCGTAAAGATACCCGCCAAGATTCCCTTTTTCAGAAAGGGCATCACCCCACCATCCACCAATAACCGGCTTCAGATTAGCCACTTTTCCAAGCTTGCGCTCGCGGGCGTAAGTTCCAATCGATATCACGACAGCATTTTCAAGGCTGTCAGAAGTCAGCAAATCACCTTTGACTTCATCGAAGGCAAGGTCAAAATCACCGGAACTTCTGCGATACAAAGCAAGGTCGCTCATCGCAATAAAAATAAACAGCCCTTACATAGTAAAGGCCGATTTTGACACAAGTTTTTTTTAGCTACGAAAGTCCGCCGGTATGGGTGGCATCGCCACCTTTCAAAGTTAACGATACGGCATTAGCCTGCGCAGTCGGAGACCCAACCACAGACACTTCTTTCGGGAGAGCCGTAATCGTCACCTCGGCACTTTTGACAAAATCATAAATGATTCCAGCCAAAGCTTCAGCAGCCGCTCCGTCATCAGCAGGTCGCGACTCGAACATATTTTTTAGAGCATCTTTTAGCGCATTTTTATCCAAAGCCATATCACATCCCTGGTTGAGGCGGATCCGTCGGGCCCATACCCGTCTTATGAATATGACCAGTCAAAGTGACGAAAGTTCCGTCGCACAGAGCCTTAAAATCTCCCGTCGCTTCAACATCGCCAACAAAACGGAACTTGTTGGAATTGGTCAAAAATTCAATAGAACCATCGTTTTTGAGAGTTATGCTAGTGCCGAACGGAGAATGCACCCGCACCTCGCCTTCTTTCAGATCCGGGCATTCGCCCCGAGTGGATATAACCACTCCGTTGTCGCGGGACCCGCCAATGAAAAGCGCAACGCCTTCCACATCACCTTTGGGGCGACTCGAAAAACCGAACTGTTGCAAGAATTCAACATTTCGGCGTCGTTCGCCAGCAACAAGTTCAATATCGGCCAACAGCTCACCGTTTTTGTAACGGCTGGCAGAAATCACGCAACGGCCCACCATCAGGCGGAGCTTCGCCATCAACGATTCAATCAAAGATTCAAAGCTCATTTTCCTTGCACCGCCTTCTTGATAGATTTCCACGGGTCGGATTTAGGACTTTTCGCAGACTTTACCGCCTTGACCTTCTTTGATTCCGGCTGAGGCTCAAAAACTTCGGGCGGAACCAGCGTCAAGTTCGTCATCTCACCCGAAGACCCCCAGGAATACTCTACGGATGATACCAATAAATCAAGCGGTGTCTCGACGAAAAGCTCCGGGGCTTCGAAAGAGCAAATCACGCCAGGAATCCAAAGACCCGACGAATGCTCCCAACCATGGACCGTCGCCCTGAATCCCATCGATTTAGCCCTGCGAACGCGGCATTCCCAGTCGGCACGGGCTTGCACCTTGTCTTTTTCGACCGCATTGGAATCCACGACAATCAGCGGGCGGTTTCGGCTAACGTCCGAATCAGAAGATGTCGCTACAACCTTGTTTTTCGCCTTGCCAGTTCCGTAAACCGTATAGGTTGAAAAGCGGTCAACAAGCGAAAAATCTACACTTGCCGCCATCAAGTTTTCACCTTGCTTCAAGGCTGGCCCACGTGGGCACGAATCAGGCTTTAGCAGATACACTTTGCCCATGCCGTCGGAACAACACAGGATTCCACGTTCTTTGCAAAGCTTCGTGATCGTGTCAAGCGCCTTGGCTCCAGGCTCGACAGAAAACTTCTGGAACGGACCGCCAACATCCACGCCCATGCGGTTCGAGAAAGAAAGACCGAAATTCGCGCAGACAATGCGGATGATTTCGTCCATTTTCTTGTTTTCCCACTCCAGCGGGTTATCAATACAGCAATCGGCGATATCCGCAGAACATTCGCTCCCGGAAACACCCACCGAATGCGAACCAGCGGAAAACGACGTTGAAAGACGGTCCACAAACCCGGAAATCACCTTGGTACCATTGACAGCAACCTCGACTGAATCACCAGGGAAAAGACGCACACGGTCGCCATCCGAATTCCTGGCAACCAAGGTGAGCGAAAATGCCGCCGCAATATGGTCAAGAGACCGGACCACGCGGGCTTCCGTCCACTCCGAAAACTTACGGCCGTTGGCGAAAACCTCTATCATTTGGAAAGTACCCTCAAACTTTCGCGGGTCATTACCAGCGGGTCACCGACATCGTTACGTTCCAGGATTTCGTCAACACGGTCCAGGCTGCCGTAACAATCAAAGCACACCGAAAGAATATCGCGAGTCCCGTTCAACGGCAATTCTACGACCACCGCAAGTTTCGACATTTCGTCACGCAGATACTTGAGTGCCGTCGCCTGCAGATCCATCAAAGTCGCATAATCTTCGACAGAACCGGCCTGTTCGGCCGCATCATCAAAAACAGAACTTAGCGAGTCCTGCATTTCACGAGCTTCTTCAGCACTTGTGAAAGAGCAATCCACCACAGATCGAGCTGCCATTGCCGCAGCACTCATGAGAGCCAAACGGTCAACTTCAGAGCTCAATTCATCTGCCGAAGAATAGGCCGAATCCCGCCTCTTGGCCATTGTCGAACGCATCATGACCAGGCTTTCGTTCACATATCCGTTGGCATCGTCGTCAGACACGGTTTCTTTGGTCAGCGTCAAAAGATTTTGTATGCGATTCGCAAAGTCGGACGGCGACATCATGATTAGCTGAACATTCTCGCGAATCTGCGAAAGCGTATTGACAAACGCCGAAACACTACGAATAGATCCACGTGCACTTTCGATGTCATCAAGCATTTTGGTGGTTGAATCAGCCACCGAATCTACGACAGACTTAGCCTTTCCCGCAATACTGAAAACCTCGGTAAAAATCGACTTTGCGGAACTCAGTGCGGAATCCGATTTTCCAATCGCAACGCCACGCAAGTCCGTTACACTTTGAGCCTGATTCTCGACTTTCTGTTCCGGAACAAACGTAAGTTCACCCGAAATGAACTCCTGCTCAGCCTTCTTGAACGAAAGGCTGTACGCCGTGCAGCGGGCGTTCATGCGGCCATAATGCGGATGAATGAACTCGAAAGCACCTTCCTTGTTCAGCGCCTCTTCCAGGCGTTCACGCTTGGTTTCGCAATCCGCTCCGGTCAGGTAGATAGTGCAGGTGATTCCAAGAACCTTTTTGCCGACATCTTCGTTTACATGGCTATCGGAAAAAGGCAGCGGAGTAGTAACCACTTCGCGACCGCCGGAACTCGCCGTTTCTTCCACAAAAAACGGGACCCCTGCATAGGATGCGGCCACGCACTCGACAACGCCCTGGGGCGTATCGATTTGAACCTTGTGTAAAGAATTTGCGTATAAAAATTCGTGTTCAGCCATTACATACCCGCCAAAACATAACCACGAGAATAGTCAAAGTCGCCGTGATCCGGAGCCGTCACCTGGACGCCGCGAGGCATATTCTTGAAATCGACCGCAAAGCGGCTGGTAGTAGTCGTGTGGGATTCGCTTACCGCCTGAGCGACGGAAGCTCCAAGCGACGAAGACGAAGAACCCGGAGCTGCAGAAGCCGAAGAAATATCACGAATCGAAGGTTGTTCATCATCGCCGAAAAGATTCCCTAAAACAGGAATACCTTTTACAATAGATTTTATTCCAGAAACAGCCGATTTGACACTGCCAATAAAAGTATCGTAGAGCAAATTGCCTATTTCAGAAATACCCGTTTTAAATCCATCCCATAAATCCGAAATAGCACCTGGAAGAGCCGTAAAGAAATTCCACCACGGATCAATAAAGATAGATTTAAAACCGCTCCACATCCATTTTGCAACCTCGACAAACTGGTTTGCAAAATTCTTGATAGCACCGCCAATATCGTCATAAATGAAAGACTTCAGCATATCGAAATTATCGATAACACTTGAAATCGCTTTTTTCCATGCCACAAAGCCAACAACGGCAAGGCCGATTCCCGCAACGATAGGCCCAGAAACAACGCTTGCAGCAGCCATCAAAGACGGCACCAAAGGAACAACCACGCCAAGAATTCCGGTAAACCCAGCAAGCGCAGCAAGTACGCCCGGACCAATCAAGTCGACCAGCTTGACAACTACGTTCAGAATCTTCGGAATGGACGGCAGAAGACCCTTGACAAGATTGCCGACAGAACCCACCACAAAGCCAACCTGTTCGCGAATCTTCGGGCCATTATCTTTGACAAACGCCTGAATCGTCTTGAACATTTCTGTAAATGTCGGGAACAGTTCTTGCATCACAGAAATCTTGACAGAATTAATCGTTCCGCGCATATCCTGGAGCGCATCATCGAAGGCTTCTGCATTCTTGGCACCTTCTTCGTTAAATCCGCCACCAATCGCCGCAAAATCGTCAAGCATTTTCTGAACGCCAGTGCCGCCGCTAGAAAGCATTTCAGACATTTTCAGGCCAGAACGACCAAAGAGTTCTTGAGAAACAAAAGCCTTTTGTTCAGCCGTCGCAAGCTTCGAATAACCGTCCGCGATTCCCTTCAGCAGCTCAGTCGAATCCTTAAATTCTGTAATCCTACGACCGCCCAAAATCGAATCGAACACCCTGAAAGCGGTCTTGTCGCCGCCACGGGCCTTGCCGAGGTTCACGCTGAATTTTTTCAGTGCGGAATCAAGCTCTTCGGTAGACATGCCCGCATGTTGCGCGGCAGCGTCAAACGCCTGATAATCATTAACAGACAGCCCGACAAGTCGCGACGTTTTTGCAATGCGGTCACCAGTTTCTGCGAACTTGCCGACAACGCCGACAAGGCTTTCAACCGCACCGATAGCGGACTTCACACCGCTAGTAAAGTTTGAAACAAGCACAGACGCAGAAGCAAAGCTCGCCATCTTGCTTCTAAAATCCATCTTTTTCTTGAAATCTTCGAGAATACCGTTTGCCGTGCCAAGAGTTGAATTCAAAATCTTGACATCACCGGCGGCTTTGCGGAAAGAACCGCCCGACAACAGATTCAGTGATACGTTCAAAATATTGGCCATAGTTCAAAAAATAAGCACACGACCCAACAAAAAGACTTTTTTTGAACCAAATTTTTTTTGTTTACAAAATTTTACATTTTAAATATCGACTTTCGTGTGTAAAGTGTGTATATTATAAATGCAGCAAACAACAAAGCGAGGACGCAATGATTATCAAGACTTACATCGCAAAGAACACCGAATTTGCCATCGACACCGAAAAACTCGAAATGGATAAAAAAGGAAAAATCGTTGGCGTTCCTAACTGGAAGTTTTCAAAGCGCCAACTCGCCAACGCAGATATAGTCGAATTTTTCGTCAGGTCTTACAGCCTGGTAAAAATCGGAAATTTCTACTACGCAAAAGATGATGTTGCCGGAATGCTCCGCGGGGCTTCCATCCAGGTCTAAAGCGCTCGCCAGGACTCGCGACCTGGCAGACCTCGAAATTTTAACAAGGACAAAAACTATGAAAAACGAAATCATCCAAAGCACTCTCAAAACCATCGCCGAGATTAAATCCGGGAACAAGTGCATGCGAGTCGAAGCCAGCACGTGCGGTCACCTGGTCGAAGAATGGCTCCGGGAATTCGAAGAAAACGGCTACAACGACATCGTCAACGCCACCGAAAAGGATGTCGTCGAGGCATACGACGAATGCGTCGAGTTCGGATGCGAGGACATCACTGTCGGCGATGCGCTTCGCCAAATCGCTTCACACGCAGCATGCCACGACGAACACGCAAGCATCGACCGAGTGAATATTTGGTAAAAAGGAGCTATAAATGCCACGCCCACTAATTCGCGATAAAGTCATGACAAGGATAAACCTGATGCTGGATAAAGAATCGCTCGAAAAAGCCCAGCGCAAGGCAGCAAAAGCTGGAATTGACCCAGCCATCGCCGGAAGCTCCAGCGCCTTTGTGCGCTGGCTGATTGACGAATACAACAAATGAAAAAGCGACCCGCAAAAGGTCACTTTTTTGGATTCATCCACTCGGCATACTTTTCGGCAGCTTTCAGGCTGAACGCAAACGCTTCGGCATCCAAGTCCATTATCTGGTCATAAGACCAGTGAAAAACGCCTGCCAGGGCGGCAAAGCCGTCGTCGAAACCTAAGCCTCCCCACCGACTAAGAAAGGGCGGGCAAGTTCGCCAATAGCCTTCACGTCGCGGGCATCCATGCCAAGCACATTGTTTTCCGTCAGGCCGGACGCAGCAACAACGAGTGCAATCATGGCATCACCTTCGCCTTTACAGTTTACAATAGCCTTGATGTCGCGACCGGTAAAGGATTCCTTGACCGCAACATGGTCAATTTCGGTTCCATCCACTTTCTTGATGGGAACAATCAGTGTGTAATCCATATTTTTACTCCTTGTATGAATTGAAAAGAAAACTAATCCCATGACCCATCGACAGCTGCAAGGTTTCTCTTGTAAGGGCAACACAATGGCGTCGGGAACCTAGACCGGAGCGCCTTCCGTCCATGAGATTAGTTTAAGCCGCGCTGGGGCTTCGATCCCCACCGGAAAGCGGCTCACAATCAAGTTCGCCGCAATCCGTCCCCAAGTAGCGCGGATATGAGCCGTAGAAAAGGCATCAAACTACGGCATGAGTTCCTTGCCCGGAGGGCCAGAGAATTCGAAACTGATTTCGCCTTCGGCTCCTGATTCGCTCGGATCACCACTGAAGGCGGCTCCGGTAATCACGAACACCTTGCCGTTCGGCTTTTCGAGCTTCACGGTGGCGTTTTTCAGCTGGCGGAGTTCAATCTGGTCCAGGTCGGAAGTATCGGTGATGGTGCCGGACACCTTCGCAGGCATGGTTTCGACCTTATAGCCGTGCATACGGCCATCGACACCCATAATGGGCGTGCGCTTTTCGCCGCCAATATCGATAGTCGGGTCGCCCTTGAGGTTGAACTGGACGCCGTTCACATAGAGCTTGTGGGTTCCACCCACGTCTTCAAAAGCCATCTTGAGCCTCCTTTACTTGAACTGAATCTTGGACTTGCCGATGAAGAACTGGTCAATCAAGTCGGCGGGGATGAGGAACTGGAGCGCGGTATCGTCGTCAGGATCGCGGGCTACAACAAGGTTCGCCTTGAAGGTGGCGTAATCCTGGACAAGGCCCTTCGAAATCCAGTATTCGTAGCGGCCCAAAAGTTCGGCTTCGCCAAGCTTCGGAGTCATGATCACCTGACCCGGACCAAAGTCCGTACCGTCATCCGCAAGCTTTGCGTGCGGGTAGCGGCCAGCGAGGTAATTGTTCCAGTCCCAGCGCAGGAACGAGAGAGTGAACACCTTTTCGAGCTGCTGGTAGCTGGTATCCTTAGCACCGGCCGGGTTCGTCTTGTAGGTGGTCACCATGCGCTTGAGGTACACGGTGCCGTCGTTGCCGCAGGTCAACAGGGCGCAACCGGCCTTCAGAAGCAGGTTATTGCCTTCGAGGTCTTCGCGGTCGGTTTCACGCGGAGCGACGATGCCAGCGACAGCCCAGTTAGAAAGCGGCTGAGCGGGGTCGTTCAGGGCCTTCGGGGCAACGCAGCCGAGCACGGCGGCAGCAACTTCGAAGCCCGGAGTCGGCGTTTCCGGAAGAGACGGCAAGCAAATCACCTGGGAATTCAGGTCGCCGCCACGTTCCACGAGAGCGTCAAGGCTTGCTGTGCCATAGTCGACCGTAGAGCTGCCTTCGGTCACGCTACAGCCGTTCAGGCTGAAGAACAGCACACCGGTCTGCTGCACGGTTGCCGTCCAGCGGTCATCCAGGATGCGCTTGATTTCGGCGACATTCGTCGCATCGTCGGAACCGGCAACGATAGCGTTGAACCAGGTGCCGCGAATGATGTTGGCGACATTGGCCGTCACGTAAGACGTGTCGGAGCCACCGCCAGTCATGGCGGTAATGGCCAGCTGGACGCCCTGCGGGAGTTCCTGACCCTGGTAATGGTTGTAGCGGATATCGATGCCTTGGCCGCAAGTACCGCCGTTCTTTGCAGTAAGCGTCACGGTAGCGCTCGAAGCTTCGGCAGTAACAGGCAGCTGCTGGTTTTCGTTGATGGCAGCGGCAATGGCAGTCGCAACTTCGGCTGCAGTCTTGCCCGCGACCACATCAGCGGCAACGCTCTGGCCACCGATCATCAGGCGGATTGCTCCGGACTTCGGAGCGACCGTAGCGGAGCCCGCGAAAGACACCGCGATAGAACCTTCTGCAGCGGTCGAGCCATCGGCAACAGCCAAGGCCCAAAGTTCACTGTTGCGGGTATTCTTGCGGAACGCACGGATCATGCGGGCAATCTGCGAGCCTGCACCGTAAAGGGCGTCGGCCTGTTCGTCGCTCGTAATCAGCTTCAACGTTCCAGTGTTGGCGGAGTTTGCCGAAAGGGCCTGCCCAATGAGCAAGTTCTTCCAGGGCATTGCACCGCCCTTTGCCGCGTTCGAGTTGTCGAACTCGGTCATAAACATGGGGACAAGGTTGTCCGCCGGAATTTCACCAAAAGAAATGCTCATCGGCATCCTCCGTTTTTAAGGTCTAACATTCGTATCAAATTCAATCTTGTTACCAGAGCCACTACCCATCGAAAGCGTGTTTTCAGCCTTCAAGAAATCGTCAGCAGGACCACCAACCGTAATTGTCACGGCATACTCAATGCCAAAGACCATTCGCTGAGAGCCACGGTCCGCTTCTCCTGCAGAACTCAAGTTATTTGTAATCGACTTGAGCACAAGCCTTCTTACAAGCCCCGAATAGGGGCCAATGCGGCGTTCTATAGGCTGAAGAGCTTCGGCAACGGCCTTAGCTACATCATCAAGAAAATCGTTTACATCGTATATTTCGGACTGATCATTCGAATCATCTACAGCTCCACGGCCATACACATCAATGACCAAATCACCGGTCACATAGTAAAAGCGCGGAGAGGTCCGTTTATCATCAAAATTCGTTTCAGGCGTATAAACACAAATAAAGCCAGATTCCTCCGGCCAGGCACGTTCCTGCCTGGCGGAGAAAACATTTTGGCCAATTCCAGGAATGTCCGCAGTCTTAAGCGTCTGCACAACACTTGCTCGCAAAGTCTTAATGCAATCAAGAGTTCTATTAGCCATCGACAGGCACCTTCTTTACCAGTTCAAGCTGGTAGGTTACAGTTCCGTCAGATTCGTCGGCAAAATCAACCGCTTTCAACTTGAGTGACTTCTGGAATCCGGATTTCATCTCAATTTCAAAGACATCACCCTTGCGGGCCACCTGCCCAGGCAAATCGACCTTGCGGACAACCAGCCTAGGGCGGTGAGAAATAGCAGTCACTTCAGGGCCAAGAGATTCACCACTATCAAGCGCCTGCGAGTCGTAAAGTCCATTCATCTGAATTCGGTCAGACCCACGGACTAAAACCACGGCATTACCGAAAGCTTCAACGTCGAAAAAAACGCCGTTTAAATCTTCATTGAGACTTTCGGAAAATGCACTCACGGTTTAGTTCCTAGAGGTTGACAACCTTGGCCCAGGCGATCCCATCCGGTTGCTGGAGAACAGCAAGCGGGCGGCTCTTCATGATGAGCTTCTGGATTTCTTCGTCTTCGTCGTAAATCGTCTTGGCAAAACGTTCTGCACGGAACCAGCCATCCTTGACATTACCGACGCAACCGAAGTACAGCTTGGCAGCAAGACCTTCGCCGATAGCAAGCACCTTGTCCTTCGGGACAAAGCTCGTCTTGGCCTTGTTGACGGTATACGTATCGTTGTACACCCAAATGCGGCTACCATTGTGGTAACCAACAAGTTTCGCACCGTTGCTGTTGACTCCGCCACCCAGGTCCATGGAATTGCCCGTCACATGGATACGGTCAAAGTCTTTCATGAACTTTTCGTTTGCACGAGCGGCCTTCCAAGCAGCAGCGCCGAAAATCTTGTCGGCAACAGCCAAGCCGGAATCTTCGCTAACAACGGTATCGAGATCAGACAGGTCGCCGATAATGTCAGCATCGTTTCCAGTCCAAATCGAAGTACCGCTCTTGGTAATCTTGTGGGTAGCCTTGACATCAAAAGAAATACTGTCGATTTTCTTCCCTTCTTCGTCAAGAATTTCGTAGCCGCCTTCGAAAAAAGCCTTGGAGCAAATCATTTCGATTGTGCGGTTGATGCGGTTGCTCAGGTCAGTAGTATCATTGCCCAAGATGTAGGACTGGCGCTGGTTTGCATCCATCGGATCAACAAGGACCGCCGGTTCACCAGGCTGAGCCTTGAGCACGTCAAACGCGTCGGTCGGACGTTCCAAAGCAATTTCATAGCAATGGAACGGGCGCTTGGTGTAGCCGGAACGTTTCGTAACGGTGCGCTTTGCCCCTTCACGCTTAAACGGTGCAAGAACGTGGGTTCCTTCGACAGTGTCGAGTTCGGCATTCACGGTCTTAAGCGTTTCTACCTGGAAAAAGCCGGAAAGAAAACGCTTGGGAGGCAGGTTGTTGTTTACCTGCTTGGTAAGAGTCGCGACATTCATATAATCAGGCATGTCATCCTCCTTTTATTCGTTGACAGTGCGCGGGAAGATTCCAATCTTGCGCAGAGCCTTCAAGAAATTGTTGATGGAATCGCCTTCGGCGAATTTGAGTTCGGCAACGTCCACTTCGCCCGTAAAGGCGATAGCGCCAGACTTACCCGCCTTGGTATCTTCAAGCAAGACGCCGACCGGATCCTGAAGCGCAGCAGTGCCACTGTCGGAATCGACGATTTCGAAGAGTTCATCACCGACGGACTGGCCAATGGTTTCGACAGCAACCGCACCAGCTTCGACACCAGCACCGTCGCCAACCGTAACAACAATCACCATGTCATTACCGGCAAAACCAGTTTCCTTCCATTCGATAAGAAGCTTGCCTGCGGAATTGGTGGCAGCCACAATGTTCTTCAGAACATTGTCAGCATTGATTGCCGCCTTGAGACCGGCAACTTCATCAGCCAAGGTCGTAGAAGCAATCGTGTAGGTTACTTCGTTGCCATTGACAGACAGCTTGACAGTCTTGGTAGCAACCGGAGTTCCGGTAAAGGTTACAGACTTCTTTGCCTTCGTAGCAGAGGTAGCCACGCCACGGGAGGCAAGCACAGAACCGGCCTGAAGGTCGGCACCGTAAATGATACCGGAGCCGATATTGCGAGGCTGAGTGTTACCTGCAAAGATTTTCTTGTTTTCAAAAACAATCGGTTCAAACATTTTCACCTCCTTTTATCGAAAGTTTTTTGCACCGGCGGCGAACGCGTCAAAAGCACGCTTGTCAGCGTCAGACATCGGTTCAGCCGTTCCAGCCTGGACAGAGTTTGCGGCAGCGGCACCAGCGGCCATTCCCTGGGCAATCAGAGCCTTCTGTTCTGCAGTAAGACCGGCGGTAGCGGCAGGATCTGCAGCGGGATTATCGGGAGTAGCCGAAGCGGACGGAGCCGCAGTTTTAGCTTCAGCAAGTTGCTTCTTGCAAGCCTCAAGACAAAACGCCTTCGCTTCGTCAACCGTCTTGCCTTCGGCAATAAACTTCTTGCAATCGCCGTCAAGGCCAAGGCCTTCGAAGGCGGAGGAAATACCCGCAATTCGGGTACGTTCGGCGGCAACAGCCTCTTGACGCACAGCATCCACATCTACAGTGGCCTGAGCAGCCGGAGTCTGAGCCGGAGTTTGATTAGTAGGCATGTTGCCTCCTATGGTTTGATGTTTAATCATTTTTTCAACAACGGAATCAAGGGAATCAATCGCATCGACCATACCGGCCTCAAGAGCCTCTTGACCGACAAAAACTTTTCCTTGTCCATAATGTTCAAGTACAGAATCAAAATCGGAATTTCGATTTTTCGCAAGAGCTTCGACAAAGACTTTAGCCATGGCGTCCAAGTTCTTTTCGACAGCGGAGCGCCCCTCGGGTGTATTCGGATCCAAGTTCTTATTCGGGCTAAGACTCGAACGCAAGTAAGTCACAGACTTGTCTTCGTCGCCACTCAAAACACCCATAACGCCAATAGAACCGACTTGCGCGACACCGGACGCAACAACTTTTTCGCAAGCAGACGCAATCCAGTATGCAGCCGAGCACATCGCACCGGCAGAATGAGCGACAATTCCGCATTCTTTTGTTCCACGAGCGGCAAAAATGCGGTCAGCAAGGTCGGAAACCCCCTTGATTTCGCCACCCGGAGAATCAATCGAAAGTACAATACCCTTCACCGATTCGTCGGCAACAAGTTCATTGAACGCATTTTCGATAGAATTGTAGGTATCAACGCCAAACCAAGCTTTCCAGATGTTGGAACGATACGTCAAAGCTCCATCGATGTGCAAAACAGCAATACCGTTCTTGATATCGACATTATTCTTGTGATTTGGCTCGTTAGATTCCTTCCAGGCCGGGTCGCCAAAGTCAGAAGAACACAAGGCCTCCATGGCTTTAGGCTCAATAGCCCATTGTCCGGAAAGAATTTTCAACAATTTTTTGTTCATCGGTTCAAAAATAAGCTACAAGTCCATTAAAAAAACGCGTTTTGGCACAAGTTATTTTTCGTCTTCAGTTTCATCGATAATCTGTTTAGCCTCAGAGACGGAAACAGAACGGTTGACGGCACCCGGTTCAGGAACGCCGTTTTCTTCGCGCCATTTAGCTTCTTCCGCAAGTTCCTCGACATTCCTGGAGTATTCACCACCGTTCATCTCGAGAACCGCCTGGGAACGAGTCTTGAACTGTTCATCCACCTGCATCTTAAGTGCGGTGGTTTCCTTGAGCGGATCAAGCATCACCGGAGCGTCACCAATCCAATCGCAATTCAGCCAAGCCATACGCTTGAGCGGATCTTCAAAACCAGGACAATCTAGCACGCCGAGCATAACGCTTTCGAAAATGAGCGCTTCGTAAATCGGCTGGCAAAAATCGGATGCCAGATTTGCGCGTTCGATATCGAACATTTTCTTGGATTCAAGAATTGCGCCGCGAACAGAGTTGTAAGATCCTTCGAAGTGCTTGAGCACCTGTTCATAGCTCATATTCAGGCGAGAAGCCATTTCCATGCAGACTTCGCGCATGTAATCGCGATAATCTGAATTAGGCCTTTTTGCATCGGCAACTTCAATGGATTCGCCCTTGCCAAGCTCGATTACATTTCCCGCGGCAAGTTCAGCAGCAGCTTTAGGACCCGCTTCAGGCGTAACACGTTCTTTACCCTGAACATTCCCGGTAAAATTATTCGGAACCGTGGATTCAGCCGACTTGATAAACACCGTGTACATCGACTGCACGATGGCATTGATCAAGGTTGCATCCTGGAACCGTTCCTGGTGCTTGATCATCGGGATAATCGGAGCAAGCCAGGGAACGCCACGACGCTGGTTCGGACGGTCAGACTTGAAAACATGCACAACATTCCGGAAACCGAAAGCGTCATAAGTCGGCACACGCACCGACTCCCAATACCTGCCCAAACCGCCGACATCGTAATCCGGATACTTGGTAAACCAATAAGCGATATGCACGGAATCCTTGTCGTTTTCCACGCCCATCGCAAGTTCCCTAGTATCGCTTTTGTCATACGGATTTCTGCAACGGTTACCTTCCAGGAGTTTGTAGCAAAGACCAAAGGCAGAAGAAGGCACATTGTGCCAACATTTCAACGCAAAGCAATCACCGCAGATTGCCTTGGTCTTCATTACAAGTTCCTGCATTTGGTAAAAATTCTTGTCGCGCTCGGCGTCACAGTCTTTCGAGGCGGCCCAAAGCTCGAAAAGCCCACGCGCCTTTTTACCGAATTCCTTGATTTTTTCCTGGGAAACATCACTCAGAAATTCCGACTTCGGCGAAGGACGGCAAGACAGCCCCGAACCGACAACATTGATAACTTTCGTATCGACCGCAGCACCGGCAAAAGGAGCGTTCTGATAAAGCGCACGCGACCGATATTCAAGAACATCACGAGTTTCGGCCAAATCAGCATCGGCAGAACCACGAGAATACAAAAATGTTTTCAGGGCATCGCCAATAAAATCGGCACCTTTCCACGGAATTGTCGGGCTATAGTTAGCCATGAATAATCACCCTCCGGCATCGGATTGTGCCAACATCGCCACCTTCGGCAGCTTTAGCCTTAGCAAGCTCGTCATTCCAGTATTTAAGGCCTTCCAAAATTTCGTTGTGGTTCACTCGGGTAAGTGCGCGGCCATTTATGGAGTAACTTTGACCCAAAAGCACTTTTGAAAGAGCGTGCTGATACTCGCTCACCATCTGTTGACAAAATTCTACCGAATGCAATGCAGCCATACAAATCCAAATTTACACGACGGTTTAACGCTTTTCCACAATTTTGGCACAAGATTTTTAAGGCTATTTCGCCGTTTCCATCGCCTTTTTGAACTCCTTTTCGAATTCCTTGGGTAAATTCCGTTCAGCAGTTTTCTTGACAATTCCGTAAAAATCCCACCGTTTCGGTACTTTCGCTGTTTTTTGTATTGAATACGGCCACTTCGTCTCTTTACCGTCACGAATACCAATTACTTCGTAGCCATGTTTTCCTTTCGTCTTGAAAGCATGAGGCTTTGAAGTTCCTTTTTTATTTTTACCACGTTTTTTGTGCTTATCCGCATAATCCAAAAGAGACGCCGGACGTTTTGTTTTCTTGATTTTTCCGGACTGCAAACGTGATTCTCCTTCAAGCTTGTCAGATGGAAACGCCAAGTTTTTCCCTGAATCAGCCTGCTTAGTCCCGCCCTTAACATTTATTTCCATCCAATCTTTCGGAAATTCAACTTCGGCCTGAAGATTTTCCTTTGTTGCCTTTTTGACAGTAATCGCTTTCGGAAGACTTTTATTTCGAACCTTGAAAGACGCATTGTAGTTCTTAATCAAATTATCTCTCGCCTTAAAAGCAACATTATTCAGTGCCTTCATGGCGGCAAATTTTGCCTGCTTGACTTCTTTCTGGACTTCCTTTTCCAAGGTTTTTGCCAGGTTGTCCAACGTACACTTGATCGTACTCATACGCTTACCCCGCTGCTAATTGTTCTACGGCCCTGATTTTCCGGAACATACGGTTCAGACACGTTCCGCAAGAACTTCACGCCGTTTTCGGCCATCGCGTCCACATCTACGCCGATAAGGTCAAGGGCAGCACGTGCATATATTCGACGGTCGAGGGCTTCGTTACGTTCCCTCGTCTTTTTGTAGCCCCACACCAGGTTTCCACGCACGTAATGCTTGACACGCTTCTCGGCGGTTAGTTGCGCGAAAAATTCGTTGTTGTACTCGTCGTTTCGTGGAAAATGGCAATAGCCCGCACAGACACGCTCTTTCGTCAACCAGTCGAAAAGCTGGTCCTTTGCCGTATCGACACCGACCGGAACGACGCTCGCTCCAATCATCGCCGACTTCTTCGTTTCGCGAGGCCTTGACGCAATGGGCCTGCCTATTCCTGCCTTACCGATGCTCGCGAACACGTTTCGCCATTCCCGCTGGGCCGTAAATCGATACACGTAGTCCGTCTTGTGACCGCCCGCGTCAATCAATGTCGATGCGACATACATCCTGTTACCCTCCGAATTGATGTAACCGGCCTTCAAGATGTTGTCCAGGAGCTCCCAAACAGCCGGCTGCGACGGATCACCCACCAGGACCCTGTTCGTGATTCCCCAGGACTCAAGGCCGACACCCCAACCGACAATTTCAACTTCAAGACGGTCATCCTGAGTGTCAACGCCAGCCGTAAGCACAAGAACGCCTTCCGGAACTTCCGCATCATAATCTTCGCAACGCTCCATCAGCCCAAATTGGTCAACCTGCATTCCTCCATCAATGTTCCACGCCTCGCCCAAGATGTTGTTCGTGAACGATTTCATCTTGTTCACGTCGCCCTGGGCTTCCAAAAAGTCGTTTACGGCATTTTCCCAGGAATACCACCCAAGCGGACTGTAAAGCGCATTGATATGGAAGCTCGGGTAAGCGCCGTTTTGGTTTTCGGCAACCCATTGACCTTGAGCCATCAGGTCCGTCTTGTAATGTTCACCGTATTCCTTGCCGCAATGCGGACAACGCATTCGCACAGTGCGCGGCAGGTGATTTCCTTCGGAATCGCGGTCCCACACGATGTTCGACCACAGCCACTTGTGCAAGACTCCGCAATGCGGGCACGGCACCTGGTAATGGCGCTGGTCGCCAAGCCTGAACTTTTCGGTAATGTTGCATTCGCCGTCAATTCCAGGCGTACTGTTCCAAAAGCGTTTTTTTCGCGGAAAGTTTGTCGTTCTGCGCTTGACAAGTTCGCACGGGTCACCCTGACCGCCACAATCTTTTGCCCACTCGGATATTTCGTCACAAAGCGCAATTCGTATCGGCATCGAACGCAGGTTCGAAGGCGAATTCGACCATCCGGTAATCAGGGCCCCGCCCGGGAATTCCTTGAGGTACATTTCGTCGCCATAGAATAGCTTGTCGATACCCATTGCCGTAAAAGCCGGGTTCTCACGCTGTTTCAGGAACCTCTTGGCGGTCTGTTCGGTGGTCTGAAACTGGCCAATCGGCGACGGACAATGCTTGATGTAGTAAAGCGCCGTATTGATGAGCACTTCGGTGCCGCCGATCTGCGAGCCCTTCATGAAAACGACATCCGTCGCAGAGCTTTGCGGCGAGAGCTCATCCATGATTTCGACAAGGTACGGCGTTCGGGCGTTGCTCCAGCGGCCAGGTTCGCTCGATGCGCTTCCGGAAAGAATGCGGTATTCTTCGGCCCATTGGCTGATGGTCATATCCGGAGGCGGTTTCAAACCGGCCAACAGGTTGTTGGCCACCATGTTTGCGTTCGCCTCAAGTACAGGCGAATTGCTTACATCGCCATTAACCATCCAGGATATTCGCCTCGTTTTTGTCTGTCAAGTCCTTTAAAGCCTGCAGGCAGGCTCTACGAATCTTTTCTCCGATTTCATGCGAAGATTCCATAGTAAGGTCAACCACCTTTTGGTTTTCCATACCCGACGCCACCATCAATTCGCGGAAATACCCCACGATTTCGGGAGCCAGCCACGAATAGACAGTCATGATCTTTTCCTGGACATCCGCCCCGATTTGGTACACCTTGATGGCGACTTTTGCCTTATCGACAAGTCGGCCCTCCATTTCGTCGGCACGGAGCTTCGCAAGTCGTGCCATCTGGAATTCCTTTTCGGCCTTCGAAACAGCCAGGTTGCCACGTTTAAAGGCAGCGGCATCAAGATCCTGCAGTTCGCCAACGGCTTCCGACGGCATATCGAATTCGGCATCGTGCGCCACCGCCTGGGCAGTCAGGTCATCGAATCCCATTCTTCTTTGCCCCTGTGTCGGCGTCGTCACATGGCGACGGTCACGGTTCTCGCGGAACTGCTGCACGCTCAAGATGCGGTGATACATCCGCTTTCCCTTTGAGTTCTCGTAGGTATCCAGGCGTCCGCTGTAAGTTGCCTTGGTAATTGCAGCTCCCGAAACGCCCAAATGCGCCCTGAGCGCGGTTGCGTTGCAAAGATCGGCATCCGGATAGCTGTGTTTTGACTTCGGGTAGTTCATACCCGATATTTTACCTATTGCGTTAAAAAACCGCAACGAAAACGGCACAAGAAAAACGGGAGCCCTTAACCCAAACGAAAAACCCAATCAAACGCCGGATTCAGCGCGTCGGACTCACCCCATTTGGCTCCCCCACCCCTAGCAACTCTTTTGACCCCCGGGGGTACCCCACCCGGGTGGTGGCGGCAACCCGTTACAAAACGAAACGGATAAAAAATTAAATCATTCGGTTAAAAAATTAACCGCCCCACTAAACGCAAAAGTAAAATCCAACACACAACACCACGCGCAATCCCTTTATTTACAAGGAATTACGCTTTGTTGAAGGTTAAAAAGTTTAGGTTAAGGAATAGGCGGTCAAGGTAAAACAACGCCGTAGGTAAGCCAGCAGACAAGGCTAGGCCTCACAAAATCGGCCGAAAACGGCGTTTAACCCTTAACTTTAACCCAGGCAGGCAAAGCGAGCCACCCAGCGCGGGCCGCAGCGCTCTCTTTTTACTTTGCCCGCCTAGCACCATGCCCAGATGCAAGAGGGCCGCAGAACGCGCGTATAGGCTATAATTTGCCATGAGCCTCACGAGACCCCGGCAAACAGGGTATCGAACCAGGCAGAATGCCACCCGCAAACACCAACACCGCCAATTTTTGACAATTGCAAAATTTCAACCTGTTGAAATAAATTTAAATTATTTCATTTTTCACACAAAAACGCCAATTTTCGGACAATAAAAAACTTTAAATTTAAAATTTCAACTAGTTGAAATAGGTGGTTGACTCTTTCTCTATTTATTTATAGTATAGGATAATATTTATTTATATAAAGAAAAATAAAGTATTTGATAATACTTCTTTCTTTTTGGTGCTTTTTCTTTCTTGCGGTGGTCGGGCAACCGGCAGCCGAACCGACCGCAAACAGAAAAGGCCGCCTTGTGGCGACCTCTTGAAAGAAAATTGCGGCGTGCGGGACCCATCCCGCCGTTTTGGCACGCTTGCGCGGTCTTGTGGCCCCATTGCTGGCACCGATAGCCACAATATACAAAAATCAAACCGGGCTTTTCCAGCCTTCAGCACGCACGAACCAGTAGGCCCACACGGGCACGCCCTTGACCTCGTTTTCCGGATTTCGGGCACACTCGATCATCCAGCGGACGTAATCCTGGTAATAAATCTCGATGTCGCCCTTGGGTCCGTGGCGGAGCGCCGGGAGCCCGTCGCGCACCCAGGTGTAGACGGTCTTGGGTTTGACGCCTTCTTTTGCGGCAAGCGCCTTTGGGCTATACTTGCCCAGGTCGGGCTTGGCCTTGGCAGCCTCGGCGCGGCTCGCCACGATGCAGAAAAGGGGCCTATCCTGCATCTAGGCTTTCTCGGCGACGGACTTTGAAATCAGGCGCACATCGCTCGCAAGTTTTTTCTCGTAGACGGCACGCATGGCGTCCATGGCATTCAATGTCGTCGCAAGCACTCCGGCAGCATCATTGCTCGATTCCAGGTCTTTGCGTGCGGTCGCCACGCATACCGTGAGCCAGTCCAGAACGTTCTCGAGCGCAAGGCGCTTGCCCTTGCATATGGCGAGCTCCGTTTCGGCGAAATGGTCTGCAGCGATTGTCATGCCCTTTTCCAGGGCGGCTTCGTATTCCTTGTGGTCCATAGAGGTCTCCTTCAGTTAAAAGTTTCCAATCTTCGCGAACATGCGCTTGAGCGCGTCTTCCACCTTGCTGTCAAGCGCCTCGTGGGCCTTGCCTACGCTCGAAAGGTACGGCTTGCCGAAGAGTTCCTCTACGGTCATGCCGAGTTCCAGCATCTTGACGCACATGTCATAAGTCGGAGTTCGCGATCCGGCAGACCAGGAGTCCACCGTAGACTTTTTGGTGCCGAGCTTCGCGGCAAGCTCGGTGTGGTCCGCGATTCCGACGCGGTCGATAAATCCCTGAATGTTTACCATGCCCTAAATATAACATATAATTTGACAAAATGTCTAATTTTTTAATAAAAAATTTGACAAAATGTATAATTATTTGACAAAATGTATTATATTTACATCAAAGCACTAGGAATTTGCAGGGAACGCATGAAAAACGCAGAGACACTTGGCTACATCTACGCCATCCTAATCAAGCTCTCGCAAAAAGACCTCACCGTCGAAGAGGCCATGCTATTGATACGGGAACTGCTCTAAACCGCCACGCCTAGTCGGCTTCAAATTCAAAAACCGTCTTTCCGGAACGATTCAAGATATGCAAGTCTCCCCGCGATATGATTACTGAAAAATGTTGAGCCAGACGGTATATGCCTTTTCGCCAGGAATGCAGTTCTGCAAAGAAAAGTTCCCGTCACCAAACAGCCGAATGCCTTCAAGGTCCGCATCGAGCATGGAATCAAAAGCGCCGACAACCTCAGCACCACGCATCAACAAGCACTTGCCGTTGTATTTAGCGACAAGCTCGTTCTGATGAGCGATAAAGTATTCAAGAGCTATTTCATGAATGCTTTTATTTTCCATGCCGAAAATATACACAATGCTGAATCCAAAATCAAGTTGAAAACAACAAGGCGAACAGCTTACTTGATGCCCTGTTTTTTGCGTTCCTCGATTATGGCCATTCCTTTTTCGAGGGCGGCGAGGAACTTCGTGTCCCGGTAGTCGACAGGCGTCGTGTCGGGTTCAGGGGCAAGTTGATCAGACACTCTGCTATGGCACTCTGCTATAACTTAATTTTAGACTCGATGTATTGCAGACTGGCAAGACCGAAAGGTTTCGCTTTTTCCTTACCACCTACGATTTCGTTGGCGGCCGCAAGGAACAACGGCTTCTTTGACGGATCGATTTTTACTGAATAATCGCGAACATACTTTTTGAACGTGTTTAACTCAACTTTTATTTTTTTGCCAATTAAAACCAAAACCTCATCTGAGCAATCATGACCAGATTTTTTTAGATAATCACAAATAACATTTCTCTTTTTTGCAGTAAAAGCAGAATCTGCACGAGCCAAATAAATCAGTATCGTAAGCTCTTCTTCACAATCTTTCTGTAAACAAACAGCTTTACCCTCGTCACTGTTTAAAAATTTGTCATTAAGATACTTGCCAAAATCCTCTATTCCGTCAACAGATATGATTTTATTAAACGCTATATCGTAAAGAGTCCCGTTTGTATTTTCCAAAGAAATGTAAAAACCTTCGGAGCGAGTGATCCAAACAGATCCACAACTAAATTTTCTGGTAATAAAGCCATCGTCATAATCAGCAATTTTCATCACGAATACTTCGTTAATTTCGAATCTATCCATTTCGTCCAACAACGGCGAAAAAGAAGAAAAGGAAAAACCATTCCATTCTTCAGGATTAAACATGTCCGATGGTTTATATCTATTATTAAATTTTTTATTGAAATACCAACGCAAATCGCCATAAAACTCATCCGCGTTGATAACTTCACTAGTCTCCAAATCTACACATTCAACGATTCTCGGAACATAAAAAGTTCTCTCATCACCTCTCAAAAAGCAATGAGCTTCTATAACCCTTCCGTCAAATTTTCTAACAAATATTTTTCTAACGCTTTCATTACCTTCCGCGTCTCTATACTTGATTTCGTAATTAGGTTTTAAATTTCCTCTTTTACTCACGGAATCAACTGCAATAACATCCACCGCTTTACTAGAAGATTTTGGGACATCTACCTTTTCAATTTTAGAATCATCATCTTTAGCATTATCAAGCTTTTTGCTATACGAACGGCACTTCACCGTCAAGAAAATAAAGAAAGCTGAAAAGACAATACCAACTACAACGGCACTAGGTTCTTTTTTGTCAATAGCGACAGCAACTGTAGCCAAGGCAAACAAGATATCAAGTATCAGCAACAAACAGAACAAAACCAAAGACACGATGTACTTAATTTTCTTCATAACCAAACCTCCGTTTTTTACTAGGCTCACTTAATCCCGTTCTTTATACGCTCATCAAGTTCGATCATTGCTTTTTTGACAGCTTCCAGGAACTTCGGGTCCTGGTAGTCGATAGGCGTATTGTCGGGATTTGGCAAAATTTTTACTTGCGCATTTTTAGCCTCTTCAAGCACAGCTTTTTTTACGCAATCAGCAACTTCTTTGCCGAACATTTCTTCAAGCGTCATTCCAGCAAGAAGCAATTTCGCGCAATTTTCTCTGGTAACATCAGAGACATACGTATTCCATTTCCCAATAGCGCCACGATTAACGCCTATTTTGTCGGCTAACTGTTGCTGAGTAAGACCTTTACGGTCCATAAATTCTTGCAACTTAACGCGCTCTAGCATAGCCATAACTCACTTTTTTGGTCAAAATGTATAAAATGTGTGAACATTATGAAAAAAAAAGTGATTTTTTTTCACACAATCTATTGACTTTGTGAAAAATCGGAACTATATTTGTTCGTGAAAAGAACAAAATGAGAAAAACAAGAACATTATGACACAAGCAAAAAACATAAGAGTAAGAATTGAGACTTTCAACAAGCTCAAGATTATCCAAAAAGCAGCTAAAGAGTTCGGCAAGCAAATTTCGCTTGGCGTCGTAATCGACGACTTGTGCGAAATAAGCAGCAATTTGCCATACGCAGGAACTAATTGCGCTAAAGCTCTCAAAGACATGCACTCCAGACTCAAGGAGTCGCAGTATGGCACGCAGGCGTAACACAATCGCTCAATTCGTGAGTTTCGATATGCAGGCGATGGCAGCAAGAATCCAGGGAATGACTGACGCAAAGCTTGGCGCTTGGTGGCGCAAGGCCGTCATCGACTGTTGCTCCGGTTGTATCGACCCGAAAACCGACCCTTTTATCAAAGAACGTTACGATTGGGCAATGTCAAGAATTCTTGACACCCAAGAGCACAACGCCAAAATGTACCAAAACCGCAAGAACAGACTTAACGACCAAGAAACCAACAACGGCACTGCTACCACATCCTGTGCCAGTACGATAAGCACAAACCCCTCGCAGGAGGCCCCTACCCGTAAGGCCGGGGATGAACTGACAGAGTCCGGAAACGGATCGCCTTGGAATCCGCCACCTTCCTGCGAGGAACATTTAGACGAGGATCGGCAAAGTCACCAAGATTCTCCATCCGGAGAGGCTCTGGTAAACCAAGGGTCTGCATCGGGCTCAACCGTAAGAGGGTTGGCGAAAGTATCACAGCCCGGTGCAGATTCCCCTGCCGACCTTTTCCCAGAAGATACCGCCAAGAAGCCTTACGGCACCTGCAAGCACGTGATGCTTACCGACGCCGAAGGGCACCACTTGCGCGAAGTCTACGGCACGGACCTTGCGCTCGCCATCGAAATCCTTGACGCCTACCTGGAAAACAACCCGAAGGCGCTCAAGAAATACAAGAACCACGCGGCCGTGCTCCGCAAGGGCAACTGGGTTTGGCAGAAGGTGCAGGAATACCGGATCAACGAAAAGCGCCTCGAAAACGCCACCAAGAACAACAAGAGCTTCAAGCAGCAAGACCTTGACGCCCGAACCGAATTCTTCACCCATTCAATCTTTGACAACGGAGACGTTCAATGAACACCCAAGAACAGGTAAACAAGTTTTCCAAACTGCTCAGGATGCAAGTCATAGAATTCCTTGTCAAGGAAGACGTGTTCAAGTATCGCGGCGAGCGTCTGAACGACGCCGACCTTGCAATGACAGTCATGTTCATCGATAAGATTCCCTGCTGCACCCGAAAGCTGCGTTCACTCTTCGCCGACGCGCACCAGTACCACGAAGACATCGGAATGATGCCGCACGCGGCAACCATCGCCGACCTTGAATTCTGCATGAAGCAGCGCTACATCGGATTCCAGTGCGAACAGAGAATCGCGCATTCGTGGCTCCCGTTCAAGGAAGACGAAGATTTGCGCAGGCTCCCCGCATTCAAGCAGCTCGCGCAAATTTACGCGCCGCTTATCCAGGCGGGCAAGAAAATACTCCCTCCGGTCGACCGCAAGGCCGTCGTGAGCGAGGCGCAGGCAATCATCAATCAAGTTTCAAACGCTATTACCGCATAGGAGTTTTATGTCAACGAATGTATGCACTTTTGTCGGCCGCCTCGGCAACAATCCCGAAATTACCACCATGCCCAGCGGAAAGGAGCGCGTTCGCTTTTCCATCGCCGTGGACCGCAACTACAAGCGCGAAGACGGCAGCCGCCCCACCGACTGGATTCCGGTCGTCATTTGGGGCTCCGCAAATTACGCCCGCAAGGTCCACCTGGGCAAGGGCGACAAGGTGTGCGTCACTGGCCGTTGGGAAATCAACAACTGGACCGACAACGACGGCATTCCGCGCACGACGGGGGCCCTGAACTGCACCGGCATCGAACTCACGGGCCACCGAACCACCGACAAGAACCAGGCCGCACAGGAAGGTGCCGCCGCTACCAATCCGGAATCTAACACCGCAGTCGACGAAGACTTGCCGTTCTAAAAGGAGAAAACCATGAATAAAGAAGAAAAACTTTTCCTCGTCCGCGCAAACGGCGAAGACCTCAGCATCATGACCATGCGCGACGCATTCCGCTGGAGCTGGAGCCAGTCCGCAGGGCAGCACGTGTCGCTCTCGTTCGAGCCCGTCAAGAATCTTTCTCCGATGGAAGCCGTCTAGGAGCACGCCATGCGGAAACCGAAGAGACAACAGCGCCCGCTGACGGCGGAGCAGGCCGAGGAAGCCGTGAAGCGCCATAACTTCTGGCGGGCC
This sequence comes from Fibrobacter succinogenes, assembly GCF_902779965.1. Lineage (NCBI taxonomy): Bacteria > Pseudomonadati > Fibrobacterota > Fibrobacteria > Fibrobacterales > Fibrobacteraceae > Fibrobacter > Fibrobacter succinogenes. The sequence continues at coordinate 39,543 of NZ_CACZDK010000028.1, forward strand.
CTCGAAATGCTTTGCGCCAAGGTCGGCAAGGCTAAGGAGTTCCGCTGGTATATCCGCAGGCGCGATCCTGACGCGACCATCGGTCAGATCAGCGAATTCAAGAGCAAGATGGTGCGGCTGCTCAGCTTCAACTACGACGTGCACCGCCGCCCGAACCCGAACTTCAGCAAGAAACTTTTGCCGAGCGGAACACCTGGAGCAGAGCCGCTCAGCTACCCACCCGAATGGAGAGAACAATGAACGAAGTCACACGCCTTAAGGGCAAAACTTTTTGCGGGTCATACGTGGTAAGCGTCTTTGTCTCTTGCGAAAAAATCGACAGGATAGAGATCAGCGGAAAACCCCACAAGAGTGTAACCGAGCTGTGCGAAACCCTTGCCAAGTCGCACACCAGGCTCTATGCCGACAGCATCAAGGCAATCAAGTTCACCATGGCAAGACACAACGAATATCAAGGAATAGCACAATGATCAACGAGTTAATGGTAGATATAGAAACATCTGGCGACAAGCCGGGCTGCAAGGTCCTGAGCCTCGGTGCCTTCGGCTTCGACAAGGACGGCCAGCAGGTGGAATTCTACCGCCGCTTCGACGCCAAGTCGCAAAGCGCACAGGGCCTTTTCGACACAGACAGCACCATGACATGGTGGCAGTCGCAGGGCAAGGAAGCCTTCGAGGAAGCCTTCGGCGGCGACACCGACCCCATCAAAGGCATCGCGGATTTCAAGCAATGGGTCATGGCGAACTTCCGCACCGGCCGTGCCGACAAGTTTAAGGTTTGGAGCCGTGGCATTGATTTTGACTTCCCTATTCTTAACAGGTTCTTTGCCGCATTCGGCTTTAACGGGTGCCCGTGGCAATTTTGGCAGCAGTACGACTACCGCACCGTAGCCAACCTTTTCCCAGTCATCAAGAGCGCCGAAGGCAACCTGCTCAAGCATTCCGCCCTCGAAGACTCCAAGGCACAGATGCGCGGGCTCCGCGCGTTCTACAGCTTGACAAAGGACTAGAACGAAGGGCCCGCACGCATGAAAAAGTACGACAAGACATTCAAGACATGGACCAACATTGACGTGAAGATCATGCGCTGCGGGGTATGCCCGCAAGGACGAAGCATCAGGGCATGCAGGGTATTTTGCAACCGACACGGTATTCCGTTCCCAGGCAAACGCGAAATCGACGAAGTCGAAGCCCTGATCGAAAGAATTGAAAACAACCACAAGGAAAAAGGCATCGAAATGAAAGAACACACCATCAGCGGAAACACCTTCGCGGTGAAGACCGTCAACATCGACTACATCAAGGATTCGGGCAATATCCGCGCCAACGATTCCGACGTGTCCGACCTCGCGGCAAGTATCAAGGCGCACGGCATGCTGCACCCGATTACCGTCACGCAGGACAAGGCGTCCCTCGGGCTCTACTACGTGCTCGTGGCAGGCCACCGCCGCTTTGCCGCCGCCAAGCAGATCGGGCTCAAGGAGATTCCCTGCCATGTCATCAGCGACCAGAGCAAGGCCGCACTCCATGAAATCGCATTGACCGAGAACGTGAGCCGCGTCGAAATGACCCCCTACGAAGAATGCCTCGCTGTTAAGAACCTCGAAAACAAGAAGAACACTCCCGCTCAGATCGCGAAGAGACTCGGCAGAACGGTGCGCTGGGTGATGGTCAGAAAGAAGCTCGCTGATGCCGGTAAAGAGGTGCTCGAAAAGGTGAAGGACGGCAGGATTGAACTCGGTGCCGCCGCCAAGCTGGTGGAACTCCCTGACAAAACTTTCAAACAGGAAATGGAAGACGCCTGGAACCTGACCGCAAGCGACGCCGAAAGAATCATCCACCGCCTTACCCACGACCTCGACAGCGCAAAGTTTGACGTTTCCCCGTGTCTCGGCTGTGCCAAGTGCAGCGACGCACAAAAGGACCTTTTCGAAAATGACCAGAAGGCGTTCTGCCTCGATAACGATTGCTGGAACAAGATGTGTCAAAAGCAGGCTCAGAAGCGTGTCCAGGAACTGCAAGCCGAAGGAAAGCAAGCAACTTGCGATGGCGACGAATTAGACGACAACGTAATCGAAAAGTGGGCGTCTGATTTCAAGGTCGCCGAAGAAAACGGAATCTCCAAGCGCGTCTTTGTTCATCCGCACGACCTGACTGAAGTGGAATACTACGACCGCCGTGACCTTCCGGATTTCGAAGAAGAAACCGAAGAACAGCGCGAAGAACGTATCGAAAAGGAAAACACCGAACGCGAATTCGAGCGCAAGCGCGAATCCATGTTCAAAGAACGGCTCCGCAAGGCAATCATCGAAAAATGCTTCGATTTCAGTAGCCATGCAGACCTCATCGTGACCGTACTCGCATTCGCATCTGACAATTACCTGATCAGCGACGAAGCCGCCAAGGAATGCCTTGGCGTCGAAACCGAAGACGGTTATTGCGGCGACCTCGAAGACATTCCGGAAGGCAAAACCTTCCGCGATGTAGCAAACGCAATCCGCCGCAGCGGCGAAACCGTGCTCGACGAAATCTACAGCACCAGGAAGCTTCATAAGCTCTACACGATGGTAAGCGCAATCAGCCCCGAAAAGCTCATGCCTACCGACAAGGAAGTCCAGGCCGCCATCGACGAAGAAAAAGCAACCGAACCCGAAGACGGAGAAACCGACGAATAGACATAACGCTCGCGCACGGCATTTTACCACAACACAACGGTAAACACTATCCAATCCCTCTCCGTGCGCGGGCAACCCTTTAGCCCGATGGTGTGCAAAACTGAAAGTTAAACCCATATTTCAAACTTCTTCTAAAAACGTAAACATACACAAAGACCGCCGCCGGAGGGCAAAATTTGAAACACCTGTAAGGAACATTTAAATGAAAATCCGCGAACTTAACAACAACGAATGCAAGAACATAGCCATCAATTACCTTACGCATGAATATCGTAATTACCACAAGTCCGAAGTTCTTACACCACAAGATTATGACGCTTTTGTTGAAAAAATTAGACAAACAAATTGTGCTACCTACTGCACAGAAGATGGGAAAAGTGCGGTAATTATGACGCGGAATCACGACAAGTTTAATTCGCAATACGTATCCATTGTTTTTGTCAACGAACCGGACCGTAACAAGGGAATCGCAACAGCGTTGCTGCTACACGCAATCGAGATGTCGCCAAACGGCGTATCGCTACACGTAAATGCTGACAACAACATCGCTTACAACCTTTACCGTAAGCTTGGATTCAAACCTTACGGCATGCAGATGCCCATGCGGGAAATTTTCATGGCAACAAAAAAAGGCCTTGGCGGCAGGGAGAACTGGTAATGAATGGACAGAAGAAACGCGGTCGACCGAAAAAAAAGACATTCAATGAATTGCTCCGGGAAAAGATGGCCAGGCTTGCAGACGAGGCTATCGAACGCCAGATACCCAAGCCCGTCGTAGAACCGTCTCTTGACAGCAAAGACCCGCTCCAGCGCAAAAAGGCACGCGACAAGGAAAAGCAGAAAGAACGTCATTACCGCTACGACCACAGTGAAAAAGGCCGCGAATCGCAACGCCGACGAGCCGCACGGTGGATTGCTAAGCCAGGCAAGAAGGAACTCAAGCGCAAGTCGCATAAAGCCTGGTACGAGGCCAACCGCGAGCGTGAAATCGAGCGAACTGCAAAATGGCGCAAGGAGCATTCGGGCTACAACGCGAAACGCCTGAAAGAACGCCGCGTCTGGATCAAGGCAAACGACCCGCAAAAATACGCAGAAATCCTTGAGCGCGAACACCGGTACCACAAGAAAGCCCAAAAGGAGCATCCTGAAAAGTACAAGGAATACCAGAACAAGTGGCTTGCAAAGTTCAAGGAAGAGCACGGCATGAGCTACAGCACTTACAGGTACAAAGTCAAGCATGGTCTAATGGAGGAATTCGCAAATGACAGCATTTCACCCTGAGTACAGCGAATACGCCACCTGCAGCAAGTGCGGTCTGAAAAAATACTGCAAGCTGGACGGACGTCACTTCATCTGTTTTTCTTGCTCCAACGGAAACTATCCAAAATTCAAGTTCAGCAATGCCAATCGATAAACAGCACCTTCTACCCAACCACCACCCCGCACCGCTCTATGCAACCGTACCCAAGGCAGAATATGACGCTCTCAAGCGAAAGCTCGACATCTGTCAAAAGGAATGCATCCGCATCGCCGAGCTCTATCAACGAGACCAGCAACTTTTCATCACCAAGATCCAACGCATCATCAGACACATCATGGAGCTTAAGAAATGATCGGGCTAATTCTAGGATGGCTTTTCGGAACAGCAATTGCAATCATCTTAGCAATCAAAGGAAAGATTTGATGAACACAAAGATTTTCCCGACGATATTGATGGCCCTGCAATTTGTCGCAGCCGTCCCCTACGCCATCGAAGGCGACGTCAGGATGACCGTCTACTGGATCGCCGCAGGAATTTTAACACTGGATTTAACTTACCTATAAGGAGATATGAAATGAAAATCAGTATTGACGATGTAAAAGACATTTTGAACAAAGTAAATATGGGGGGGGGGTAGCAATTACACGCCCCTAGAAATTGAACTTGCAAAGATGGTGGTAAAATACCGACAGACGATAGGCAGACTCGCGGACGAAAAGTCGAAGATGTTCAACAACCTTTTCAAGGTCTACAACGCAATCCATAGCACCGAATTTACCGCTGACCTGATGCACAAACACGCGGCCACATTGGATGGCAACAGCAAAGCGCATTTCAAGCAGGCCGTAAAACTTGACAACCAACTAAAGGATTTCATCGACAATGGCACAAAAGAAAAAATCTAAGCTCGAATTTGACTGTCTCGCCGTAACAGAAGTTAATGTCACGAAATTTCCGAATCTTCCGGGAGCCAGCCACATAAAAGGTGTCGCGGAAATAGTATTAAACGACCAGCTAATCCTGCGCGGATTGCGTATTGTGGACGGCACAGCCGGTCTTTTTGTAAGCTACCCCATCGACCCGTTTTTCAAGGGCGAAGACTTACGCAACATCGCAATTCCCATTACACGACAGCTTCGCGAACACATCGAAAACTGCATCCTGAGAAAGTACCAAGATATAGCGAATCAGGAGACGTAATCATGCCGATTGCAAAGATCAAGACTGAAGAAGAACGTGCAAGGCTTGACCGCATCTTTGCGGAGGTGGAAGCCGCCGAGCGCGGCGAAACAGCACCGGAAGCCGACTCCAGGACTCAACAGCAGATCGACGAAGACAACCGACGCGCAAAAATCAAGCGCCTCGCAAACCTCGAAACAAAGGAGTTCATTGGGAACGTGAAGGCCAACATAGGCAACGGAGCTTTCACGACGCGTTGGGAAAAAATTTTGTCGCAGTTCATCATGGACCGAATCGCGCCGATGAATGACGAATTGAACACGCTCCGGAACTTTGCCACAGCCGTTGACATTCGCCTTCAGAAGGCCGAAAAAGCAGCCAAAGAACAAGAAAATCACCATTACTATAAAATCTTTGCAGAAGGCGTCAAAACGCTTCTGAATTCAATCTAAAAGGAACACTGATGCAGACAATCGAAGAATATAAGGAATACGCCAAACAGCTCGAAGT